>JBOFFB010000197.1:0-4651 GCA_051648385.1 Allobosea sp. | reverse complement strand
GCAGGCACGATCAAATCGTCCCGCGCGCCCAGCACGAGGCAAGGCATGCTGAGGTTGCCGATGAGTGATCGTGCATCGAAGGTCAGCAGCGCATCGATCCGCTCACGCACAACCTGCGTGGCCGCCGGCGTCAACGCGGCGCGGGCGATAGCGGTCTCATAGACCTGCCAGTTGGCTTCGAGCCATTCCGGCGGATAGCTCATCAAGCAGGCCATGGCGGCATAAGACTGCGGATCATGATCGAGAAGTGCCCGGCGCGCGCCGAACAGCGCCTGCATATGCCGGTTGGGCCGCGCCCAGGTAGCGCTGAGCCCAAGTCCGATGATGCGGTCCGGGGCGAGGTTTGCCAATGCCATGGCAATGCCGCCGCCGGTGGAGTGCCCAAGCATGACGGCTCGGCGCGAGCCTGCCGCATCAAGCGCGCTGATGCAGTCGCGCGCCAGTTGGTCGATGGTGCATCTGGCTGTGCCTCTTGTGCTGGCACCGATTCCGCGCTGGTCAAGGCGGATGACACGGAAGCGCACGCCAAGCCGGGCAGTCACTGCATTCCAGAATGCTGCGGTGCCGCCGAGCCCGCTGACCAGCAGAAGATCAGTCCCGGCACCATCAACCAGCACCCGCAAGCTTGCGCCATCGTGTGTCGGGACATCGATCTGCATTCAACCACCATTCATGCTGCTGGCCTATTGCAGCGGCGAATACGGCACAGGGTTCAAAATCCGCGTCGACTGCACGTCCAGAAGGCCGTCCACGCGTTTGAGATAGGCTTGCCATTCGGGATCAGACAACATGGCCTTGCGCCGCGTCTCGCGGTCACCGAGGCTATCATAAGCCCAAAGCGCCACCACGTGGTTCAACTCCCCTATTTCGGTCGTGAAATACGCGATGAATGTGCCGAGATGCTTTTTCTGCAGATGCAGGCCGTGCTCGCCGTAGATAGCGACGAACTCGCTGAGCTTGCCAGCCTTGATGCGGTAGTCGCGCTCTTCGTAGATCATGATGTCCTCAGGTCTTGCTGTTGAAACTTGCGTCGGTCCAGCCAAAGACCGTGCGGGCTTCGATTTCGGCCACATTATCCGGGCGGGCGAAGGGTTCCGGGACGGCCTCGCCATCGTGCTTTGGCCTGCCGATCTCGGCAAAGAAATCATCGAGCCCGCCAGGCATGAAGATGACGAGGAACGTCATCGGCTCATCATTGGGGTTGAGGAAGTGGTGCTTGCGGTTGTGCCCGATGAAGACGCACGAGCCTATCTCCAGCGGGTATTCTATGCCGTCCATGCGGCAGATGCCCTTGCCCTCGATCACGAAGATGATCTCCTCGTTACGGTCATGAGTATGTTCGCGGATGAACGATTGTGGCGCAACCGTTTGCGTGCCCACCGAAAACTTGTTCCGACTGGAGATGCTGGTGTTGCTGAACAGGTTGCGCACAAAGCCGTTCGCGGGAACAGGCTGCCAGAACTGGGTGCCGTCCTTCGGGCCAAGCACGCGGGCCTCGCCGAAACTTGTCGTGCTCATCGATGTCTCCTCAAACGATACCGCCTATCGCGAGTGGATCACGGCGAGCGTTGTCGATCGAGGATTAATTTCGCGCACGATACGCATTGCGCGACCCGCTGCAGCCAATGTCAGTTGTGGAATGAGAAAGTGGCGCGGGCGACGGGGCTCGAACCCGCGACCTCCGGCGTGACAGGCCGGCACTCTAACCAACTGAGCTACGCCCGCGCTTGGACTGGCAGATCGCTTCGACCCGGCCAATCAGGGCGGGATAAGGGAGCGGTCGTTGAGTGTCAAGCTGCGTTGCCGCTGCATCGCCGATAATTGCGCCGGCTGTTACCAACTGCGCCAAGGTCCGGTATCGACATGCACAATTCCGTTCCAGTAAACCTTGTGACCGCCTGTCTCTGTCAAAGTCTTGACATATTGCAGCACGGATCGTGGGCTCTGGCCCGGAACGCGCAGGTCCATCGCCTGACAGCGTCGGTGAAACGAGTTTCGCCGCGCGCGCCAGGCTGGACGGAAGGTGGATGTCACGCGCACCGAGCCATATTGCTTGACCAGCGATTGGAGAACACGCTGCAACGATGCTGGAAGGCACCGTGTGGATGTGCCCGGGTCGGTGCTGACGCCATTGGCGATGACATCGTCGGACGGCGTGATTCTTGGTTCGAACGGTATGTCTTTTTGCGCAGGTGTACGGCGCGGCCACTCTTGCGCCGGTTCGTCCTCTTCGTCTTCGGCGCGTGACAGCGGCGCGATTTCGGGGCGGCGTGGCGGGGCAGGGGCACTGCTGACGGCGCGCGGAGGGGAATCGGTCGACGCAGGCTGTGCAGCACTTGGTGGCGGCACGGCGGGCGCGCTGGGCGCGACACGGCTGGAACTTGCCGGTGGCACGTACAAGTCAAATGGCCGCGGTGGCGGAAATGGTGCGGCAGTCGCCTTGGGCGCGGCGTCCGACTGTGCCAGCGCCGGTGTTGGCTGCCAAAGGCACATGCCCGGAAGCCACAGCAAGACCAGACACTTCAGCACGCCGGAACGGCCAGACATCATGTATTCAGACCGAATGCTTGCCCGCACATGACCTGTGATGTGCGGGCTGGTCTATAGATGCTTCGCTGGCTGTCGTCACCATGGCTGATTGCGTCCTTTGATGCACTTGCGAAGGTGCAATGCGTGGGCTATCCCCTGCTGGCGTTTTGGATGTTCGACGGCACAGAAACCTGTCGGCTTTGAACGCGCGGGGCTCGACAAGAAGCCTGGAATTCGGATCGCCTTGTGGCAGTCTGCGCAAAACCTAGGTGAAGACATGGTAACAGGCGTTCTCGCCGACTATCTGCCATTGGTCATTTTCATCGGCATTTCGCTGGTGATCGGCCTTGCATTGCTCGTTGCGCCCTTCGTTGTGGCTTACAAGGCACCCGACGCCGAGAAGCTCTCGGCCTATGAGTGCGGTTTCAATGCCTTCGACGATGCCCGCATGAAGTTTGATGTTCGGTTCTATCTAGTGGCGATTCTGTTCATCATCTTCGATCTGGAAGTGGCCTTCCTGTTTCCGTGGGCGGTTGCCTTTGGCCAGCTTGGCTGGTTTGGCTTCTGGTCGATGATGACCTTCCTTGCCGTGTTGACCGTCGGTTTTATCTACGAGTGGAAAAAGGGAGCGCTGGACTGGGATTAGTTTCAGCAGCACTTGTCGAGATGTTTTGTTTGAAGCGCACGTTGTGAATTTAGGGAATTAACCGGAGGGTTCTATGAAATTGGTTCAAACTTTCAGGGTTGCTGCTTTGTCTTTGATCCTTGGTTTAGTTTGCACTGCCTCTGCGTCCGTTGCGCAAACCGCAACGACACCAGAGCAGGCAGTCGGAACAGCGTTTGGCAGCTTTGATCTGAATGCTGACGGGCATGTGCGGCCACGCGAAGCCGTCGCATACCTCACATTGGCATTTCGCAGCATGGACAGAAACGACGATAACCGTGTTTCACTCGGCGAATTCAACAGTTTTAGTCTCGGCCTCCTGGTTGTTGCGGAAGCACGCGGCAAAGTGGCAGCATACACGAAGGCACGCGAAACGATCTTCAAACGGTGGTCGAAAGGGAACGATGTCCTGACACTTGCGCAGATGATCTCAGCAGTGCGTGCTGAATTTGCCAAGATCGGCGCAGCAACAGCAGGTACAGACCCCCGTCTCGATCTCAAGCAGTTTTCCGAAGTACAGTTCATTAAAGAAATGGCCGATTCAACCCGTTGAGTTGGAAGCAGAAAGCGATGATCAGCATGACCCAAACGGCATTGGATCGCGGCAATCCATTGGTTTCTCCGGCTCCAAAGGGGCTTCTGGGGTCAGACGGTCGTGCCTTGGGTTCCAACGATCCGTTTTTCCTCGAAATGAACAACGAGCTGGCCGACAAGGGCTTCCTCGTCACGTCCACCGATGACCTGATCAATTGGGCCCGCACCGGCTCGCTGATGTGGATGACGTTCGGGCTTGCCTGCTGTGCCGTCGAAATGATGCAGCTTTCGATGCCGCGCTACGATGTCGAGCGCTTCGGTTTCGCCCCGCGCGCCTCACCCCGCCAGAGCGACGTGATGATCGTCGCCGGCACGCTGACCAACAAGATGGCCCCGGCGCTGCGCAAGGTTTACGACCAGATGCCCGAGCCGCGCTACGTCATCTCGATGGGCAGCTGCGCCAACGGCGGCGGCTACTATCACTACAGCTACGCCGTGGTGCGCGGCTGCGACCGCATCGTGCCAGTCGACATCTACGTGCCCGGCTGCCCGCCGACAGCAGAAGCGCTGCTCTACGGCGTGCTGATGCTGCAAAAGAAGATTAGACGCACGGGGACGATCGAGCGGTAGAAACTCAACGCGTCATGGTCGGGCTTGACCCGACCACCCCGGCGAGATTTGCGCCGTCATCCAGAGTGCCCCATTGATGCCGGGGTGGTCGGGTCAAGCCCGACCATGACGCCGTTTGTTTCTATCGCTCGATCGTCCCCGTGCGCCTGATCTTCTTTTGCAGCATCAGCACGCCGTAGAGCAGCGCTTCTGCCGTCGGCGGGCAGCCGGGCACGTAGATGTCGACCGGCACGATGCGGTCGCAGCCGCGGACCACCGAATAGCTGTAGTGATAATAGCCGCCGCCGTTGGCGC
>JBOFFB010000196.1:0-8660 GCA_051648385.1 Allobosea sp. | reverse complement strand
TGAGATCATGCGCAACTACATGCCGAAGGTCGGCAGCCGCGGCCGCGACATGATGTTCCGCACCTGTACGGTGCAGGTCAATCTCGACTTCGAGAACGAGCGCGACATGGTGCAGAAGCTGCGCGTCAGTCTGGCCCTGCAACCCATCGCGACAGCGTTGTTTGCAGCGTCGCCTTTCTCGGAAGGCAAGCTCAACGGCCTCAAGTCGATGCGCTCGGAAATCTGGCGGGACACCGACAACAACCGTTCCGGAATGCTCAGCTTCGCCTTCGAAGACGGCATGGGCTATGAGCGCTATGTCGACTGGGCGCTCGATGTGCCGATGTACTTCGTCAAACGAGGCCCCGTTTATCACGATGTCAGCGGCAGCTCATTCCGTGACCTGATGAAGGGCAAGCTGGCGGCCACGCCCGGCGAGCAGGCCACCATCGCCGACTGGGCCAACCACATGGGCACGCTGTTCCCCGAGGTGCGCCTGAAACGATACCTCGAAATGCGCGGTGCGGATGCTGGCCCTGCCTCGATGCTGGTGGCCCTGCCGGCTTTCTGGGTCGGCCTGCTGTACGATCAGGCAGCGCTTGATCAGGCCTGGCAACTGGTCAAGGGCTGGAGCGCCGCCGAGCGGCAGAAACTGCGCGACGACGTCCCGGCTCAAGGTCTTGATGCAAGAATTGCTGGCCGCAGCGTGCATGAGATCGCTGCCGATGTGCTGAAGCTGTCCCGTCAGGGTCTGGCTCGCCGTGGTCAGATGGACGCGCTGGGGAGTGATGAGACGCGGTTCCTTGATCCGCTCGACGATATCGTCGCGAGCGGCCGCACGGTGGCGGATGATCTGATTGCGAAGTTCAACGGCGAATGGAAAGGCTCAATCGACCCAGCCTTTGAAGCCTACCGACTTTGAGACAAATTGACTGAAACCTCTTCAGTCATCGCTAGGCACCATCAGAACCGGACAATTGGGCCAAGCTGCCGTTAACCTCTTGCCAACCTCTGGCTGGCATTTTGAGGTCATGACATCGTCATTGGCCCTTTTCTGGCAATTCCTTCGCGATCAACGCGGTAGCGTTCCTGTCGAGTACGGCATGATTGCCGTCTTGGTATCGGTCGTCGCCGTGGCTGTGATCACCAACATCGGCACCAGCACCAATCTGAACTTCAACAGCATCATAGCCGGGTTGAAATAGGCTCGTCGTTACTCCGCTGCCACTGCAGGACGGAGGCTGGCGAGATTGTCCAGACTCTGGATAATGTGGTCAGCCAGTGCGCCGACAAGCGGTGAGGCCTCGCCCACTGCACGCAACAGCCCGATCCTGCACGTCGGCAAGGGCGGAAAGCCATCTGATGTGCCAAGGATGCGCATGCCGCTGCGCACAGCGCTTTCGGGCAGCACCGATACTGCCAGGCCCGCCATGACGGCTGCACCGACTGCGGTCGAATTCCAGCTGGCATAAAGCACGCGAGACGCCCGCCCACTGCGCTCCAGCGCCTCGATCGCGGACTGCCGCCAGTTGCAGGTTGGCCGTCCGAGCGCCAGCGGTACCACGGTCTCTTCGTGCACACGGTGGCGCGCCGAGGTGACCCAGAGCAGCTGCTCGACGCGTACGATCTCTGCTGGCCCGCGCCGGTCGACATGGGTGATGATGGCAAGGTCAAGATCGCCAGCCGCGACACAGTCCGCCAGATTTGGTGTCGGCTCGCACACCACCGTCACCTCCGCCTGTGGGTTGGAGCGCGAAAAGCGAGCGAGGATTTCGGGCAGATAGCGGTCGGCATAGTCATCCGGGACGCCAAGTCTGACGCGGCCCTTGAGATCGGCATCGGTGAAACTGCTGACGCATTCGAGATTGAGGCGCACGATACGGCGCGCATAGTCGAGGACGCGCTCGCCATCCTCAGTCAGCCTGGCATTGCGCCCGTCACGTTCGAAAAGCGACCGGCCAATGCGCTCCTCAAGCCGTTTGATCTGCATCGACACCGCTGACTGCGTCTTGTGCACAACGTCAGCCGCGCGGGTGAAAGAGCCTGCGTCGACAATGGCGACAAAGGTTCGAAGCTGGTCGGAATCGAGTACGTGAGCCATGGCGCGTCTCATCAATCTGAGTGAATGAACGCATCATATCTATTCGTTTTAATGATTCAAGTGGGAGGCGTACATCAACTGTGCTGCTGGTGCTTCGGCAGTATGCCTTTTCAGGAGGTTGCCATGATCGTGCTGTCTGCTGTTCTGCCCGCCATGTCTGCGGTCGTCATCGCTCTGCGCCGCGCGGCAAGATCTCTGTCGAAAGCGGCGGTAGCCATCCAGAGCACGCTGCGTCATCGTCGCGAAATCTCGCGGTTGGCTGAGCTGGATGACCATCAACTGCACGACATCGGTCTGACACGCACCGATGTGCACGGCGCTCTTGCCGTCTCCATGTTGCATGACCCCTCGCATGTGCTGTGCGACATCGCGGGGAGCAGCCATTCTCAGATGGCTCGTGCGGCAAGCGCCGAAGCTCGACGGGTGGTGGTGATCAAGGCCATGCCGAAGGAAGTATAGGTTCGCTACATCGACCTCGTCACCCCGGATCAAGTCCGGGATGACGGCGTCGCGCGGCGGTCTCACTTCTTCAGAAATGCGTCGAAGATGCTCTGCAGGTTGTTCTGGTGGGTGTCCTGCACCTGTCGCCCTGTGCTGAACATGTTTGTCAGCGCCTCGAGGCCCATGGCGGTTGGATCAAATCCGGACTGCTGTGGCTGCGGACGCGCTTGCTGGCCGGCGCCCATCATGTTGCCGAGAAGGCCGCCGAGCATTCCGCCCAGCCCGCCACCGCCTTGCTGCGCCCCGCCCTGCTGTGCGCCACCGAGAAGGCCGCCAAGCAGCCCGCCAAGGGGATTGTTGGCCATCGGATTGTTGGCCATCGGATTGTTGGCCATCGGATTGTTGGCCTGTTGGCCGCCCATCGCACTGCCCATCGCACCGCCCATGCCCGGCATCATGCCCTGTGCCAGCTGGCCGAGAAGGCCACCCATGCCCTGGTTGGTCGCACCCTTGAACAGGCCGCCCATGATCATCGACGCAACAACCGGTAGCATGGCCTTGATGACGGCCGATGACACGCCGCTCATGGCCGAAGCCTGGCTGGCGACCTGGCGGCTGACATCCTTGGAGCCAAAGAGCTGGCTCAGAACCTGATTGCCTTCCTGCTGCAAATGATCCGGGATGCCATCGTGATTGGCATCTTCGAACTGCTGCTGGCCACCCTGAGCGCCCATCATCATTCCCGCAAGCTGAGACAGCATGTCGGGTGACTGTGTCTGGTTCTGCAGTCCCATGGAGAAGGCCGGCAGCACGGCTTCCAGTGCGCTTTGCGTCTGCTGCGGCGAGAGACCGAACTGGTTTGAGAGATTGCTGACGGCATTGCCGCCCTGCGCGGCCTGCATGATCTCGAAAAGATTCATCATCGGAGACGTCCTCGCCCGTGGCTTAAAAGCCTTCTGGCCGCTTTGCGCGGCTTGCCAGCTGTCATAGGCGCATTTCGATAAACGCTCAATGACGAGATTGCGGCATTCTCACGGCGACGGGTTTTGGGACATGGTCCATGGCTACATGCTCACGCTTTGACGGCTGCATCGCGCTCCAGATTGCGCAGCGTTCGGAATGCGACCACCAGTGCGGCTACGCCGAAGATAGCTCCTCCGGCCGCTGTCCCGATCAGCGCACCCTGCGCACCGCCATAATGCGCGCCGAGCCAGACCAGCGGCAAGGTGCCGATGGTGGCGCGGCCCCAGTTGAAGGCGGTGGAATAGAGCGGATAGCCGAGATTGTTGAACGCGGCATTGGCCACGAACAAGCCGCCCAGCGTCAACCACATCGGACCTGATACGATCGTGAAAAGCTTGACGAGATCAGCCGACAGGTCGGTGACCTGGAACAGGTTGACCAGAGCATCCTGCCCGAGCACGAGCAGCAGCCACATCGGCACGACATAGGCCGCGCAGAAGATCGTTGCGTCCTTCAGCGTCTGCCGCATCCGGTCAAAGCGCCGCGCGCCCCAGTTCTGCCCGAGGATCGGCCCGACAGCGCCGGACAGCGCAAACAGGACACCAAAGGCGAGCGGCACGATCCGGTCGATGATGGCGAAGGCCGCCACGGCCTTGTCCCCGAACTGCGCCATGGTCGAGGCGACGAAGATGTTGGCCACCGGGGTCGCAAGGTTTGTCAGCACAGCCGGCACAGTGATGACCGCAGCAAGCCGCATGTCGCTGAAAAGGTGACTGGCCTTCGGTTTCGCGACGATGTCATGCACCGTCACCGCCCCCCAGTAGCCGACAACGACGAAGCACACCCGTGAGACAACGGTGGCCCAGGCCGCGCCATCAGTGCCGAGCCCGAGCGTGAAGATGAAAAGCGGATCAAGTCCTGCCGTGACGATGCCGCCCGACAATGTGACATACATCGCCTTCCTGGCATCGCCGACCGCGCGCAGCGCGCCCGAAAATCCCATGCCGAGCGCCATCAGGATGTTGGATGGCATCGCGATCCACAGGAAGCGCCTAGCCACCTCACGGGCTTCTCCGCTGGCACCAAGCGTGTCCAGCAGCCATGGCATCGCGGCCAGCATGAGCGCGGTCACAGCAGCTGCCGTAACCACCATCAGCGCGATGGTGGACCCTGCCATCTCGCGAGCACGGGCACGGTTGCCAGCACCGATTTCCTTGGAAGCAAGCGCGCTGACCGCGATCAGAAAGCCGATATTGACCGAGGTCGAGAGGAACAGCACCAGCGTGGCAAAGCCGACACCGGCAGTGGCGGCAGCGTTGCCGAGCCACGACACGTATAGCAACGACAGAAAATCGACCAGGAAGATCGCCATAAGGCCGACCGAACCCGTTGCAGTCATGACGATGACATGGCGCATGGTAGAGCCGGTGACAAAGACCGCCTGCGGTCGCGCCGGTTCCGGCGCAGGGGCGATGATCCCCGGGTTGTCCAACGCGTCGTCTGAGGTTCGCAAGGTCACGTAGGGGCTCCAGCCAGTTCAGGAGCGGATTGCCCCACCACGGCTCGGGTTTCATCATTGAGGGCAACACCCGCCTTGGCGGGCTTGACGAGCGGTTCTGGTGTGAGGGTGATGCCATCGGCACGCAGAAGATCAGGCCTTGCCAGAATGCCGTCTACCGCTTGCGCTTCGAGCCGCGCCAGGTCGCGCTTGCGCACATCAGCGACAATTGTCGACGCCTCATCAGGTGAAAGGCCTAGCACTTCAAGCGTGATTCGCCCGAAATACAACGCGCTCTCGAAGGTCTCGCGCACGAAACGGTCAACGCCGACGCCCATCAACTCGATTGCGTGAACGCGGTCGAATGCCCGCACATGCACCCGCGCCTGCGGGAAGTTTTCCTTGACGATCTCGGTGATGCGCTTGGCGGCTTCCCTGTCGTCGACACAGACGGCGATCAGTTTCGCTTTGCCCGCGCCGGCAGCGCGCAGCACATCGAGCCGCGTGCCATCACCGAAATAGATCTTGAAGCCGAAGCGCGCCGCCGAGCGGATGCGCTCGACATCCTTGTCGATGACGGTCACGTCGATTTTCTGGGTGAGCATGGTCTGGGTAACCACTTGCCCGAAGCGCCCGAAACCGACAATGACGACCGAGCCGCCGGCACCATTGAAATCCTCGTCCATCGTCTCGGCAGCCGCTGGGTTCTTCGCCAGTTGCGCATCGATCAGCTTGGCCACGATGGGCCCGATCAGCATCGTGAGGGCAGCAAGCGCCGTGGCAATCGCCGCCTGTTCGGGGGTCAGCAACGCGAGCGATCCGGCCAGCGGCAACAGCACAAAGGCGAATTCGCCAGCCGGGGAGAGCAGCGCCCCGGCGCGGATGGCCTCGGCAGTGGATGAGCACGAGGCCCGCAGGATGCCCGCCGCGATGCTGATCTTCAGCAGCACGAGTGCAGGTGCCGCGATGGCGAGAAGCAGCCAGTTGGCGGCCACGAGCTTGAGATCGATCGACATGCCGACCGCCATGAAGAAAAGCCCGAGCAGAACCCCGCGAAACGGCTCGATACTAGCCTCCAGCTCATGCCGGAAGTTGGATTCGGCCAGCAACACACCAGCCAGGAAGGCCCCGAGCGCCATCGACAGGCCAACCTGCTCCATTAGCACCGCACTGCCGAGCACCACCAGGAGAGCTGCTGCCGTCATCACCTCGCGCGCACCGGCCTTCGCCAGCAGGCGGAAAACAGGGTTGAGTACATATTTGCCTGCCAGCACCACGGCTGCGATAGCTGCGACCGCCAGCACGACGCCAAGGGCAGCTTTGCCCATGTTGCCGCCGCTGCCCGTGGTGGCAGCCAATGGCAGCAGCGCAAGGATCGGCGCAATCGCCATGTCCTGAAACAGGAGGATGGAGAAGGTGCGCCGGCCATAGTGCTCGTCCTGGTCGCTGCGCTCTTCGAGCAACTGCAGCGCGATGGCCGTTGCCGAGAGTGCCATGGCGATGCCGACGGCGACGGCACCTTGCCAGCTCAGCCCCAAGGCGAAGGCGATGGCACCCACGACAAGCGCGGTGAGGCCCAGCTGCGCCGAGCCCGCACCGAAAATGTCCTTGCGCATGGCGAACAGGCGCGAGGGTTGAAGCTCCAGCCCGACGATGAACAGGAGCAGCACGACGCCGATTTCGGCAATGCCGCGAATCGAATCAGCATCCGTGATGACCTTCAGCACCGACGGGCCGATGACCACGCCAGCGGCAAGATAGCCCAGCACGGCTGACAGCCCGAAACGGCGGAACAACGGCACAGCGACCACAGCGCCCGCGCAGAACGTCAGGATCGGAGGCAGGAAACTGGCGTGGGATGCATCGGCCATGGCAAAAAGCTCGCGTAAGGATGGGAGCGTGGCTGACGGAGAACCACCGCACACGAACCGGACATAAGTCCGATAACGTCATTTCGCGAGTCTTTCATCCCAAATCGGCAATTCGCAATGTCGCGAGCAGTGCCCTCAGCGAGGCTGGCCCGGCATGGACATGGCCATGCAGGCCCACCGCGATGGCACCCGCCACATTCTCCGGCTTGTCATCGCTGAACAGCGTCTGTTTCAGCTTGCATCCAAGATGGGCAACGCGCCCATCCCAATCATAGGAGAACTTCATCCATGTCGAAGGGCATGAGGCGGGGAGGCGTCATGGCCAGTCACGGCAATCGCTTGAAGTCGACGTTTTGTGAGATGCCGGGCGTCGCCCACCTTCTCCCGCAAGGGGAGAAGGATCAAACGCCACCCATTGTGGAAAATATTGGCTTCAAGCGATTGCCCTGCATGACCAGTCCTGATCTTGAGCAAACGTCACAATGAACTTATAATTGTCGTCTGCTTTGGTTGCACATGGGGCAATGCCATAGATGCCGACAAGATCCATCTTGCTTGCAATGACGTGCCTTGCGCTTGCCGGATGCCAAACCATCGGCGCGGAAGCTGGCAGGACTGAACTTGACCAGCAATGTGCCCAGGGCAAGTTGGCCAGCCGCGCTTTGTCGAAGGTGACGGGTTTTGCTCTCGGCATGGCTGGCGTGCCCGCGGGCGGACTCGCCGGGCGTGCGGTCGGCTATGTGACCGACCCGAATTGCGATCTGGGCCGCCCGGTCGCCGCGCCGGCACCGCCTAGGGGTGCCGTGCGTCCGGTATCGGGATGACACGTTGTCAGCCCGCGCATTCTTGACAATGTCCTGATTGCTCCGAAAGAAGGGGCATGACATCGAAGCCACCTCTCCGCATCCTGCTTTGTGCCCCGCGCGGCTTCTGCGCTGGCGTCGTGCGGGCTATCGATGCGGTCGAGCAGGCGCTTAAGCTGCATGGAGCGCCGGTCTATGTGCGCCATGAGATCGTGCACAACAAATACGTGGTTGACGGCCTGAAGAAGAAGGGCGCCATCTTCGTCAAGGAACTCCACGAGGTTGCGGACACAAGTCGCCCGGTGATTTTCTCAGCGCACGGCGTGCCGAAATCCGTGCCCGCCGATGCCGCAACCCGCAAGCTCTTTGCTATCGATGCCACGTGCCCGCTTGTGACGAAAGTGCACCGCGAGGCGGAAATCCACCACAAGCGTGGCCGTCATATCATCATGGTCGGCCATGCCGGGCACCCTGAAGTCGTCGGCACCATGGGGCAACTCCCCGTTGGTGCGATCACGCTGGTCGAGACGCTTGCTGATGTTGCGGCGTTGACCCCGGCGGACCCGGCCCAGATCGCTTTCGTGACGCAGACCACGCTGTCGGTTGATGACACGGCAGAGATTGTCGCGGCCTTGCGGGCGCGCTTTCCGGCCATGGTCGCCCCGCACAAGGAGGATATCTGCTACGCCACCACCAACCGGCAGGAAGCGGTGAAGCATGTCGCGCCTCAGGTCGATGCCATGATCGTGGTCGGCTCTCCCAACTCCTCCAATTCGCAGCGCCTGCGCGAAGTCGGCGAGCGCGCTGGGTGCAGGCTGGCAAGACTGGTGCTGCGCGCCGAGGACATCGACTGGTCAGAGTTCGGCGCGATTTCGTCGCTGGCGATCACCGCAGGTGCCTCCGCGCCCGAGGTGCTGGTCGAGGAGATCATCGACGCGTTTGCCGCGCGCTACGAGGTCGAGGTCGAGACTGTGTCGACCGCTGACGAGAGCGTGTTCTTCCCG
>JBOFFB010000195.1:0-1627 GCA_051648385.1 Allobosea sp. | reverse complement strand
ACGCCGGAAGACATCGCCTTCAGTTTCGGGCCGGACCGCCTGTTCGGCAACCCCGAGCGCCAGGCGCGTGGCAACGCCGACCCGAAGGCGCTGCCCGTTGCGCTGCCGAGGGCGGCGGCGGCTGCTTACCCGTCCATCGAGAAGATCGAGATCATCGACCGGCGCACCGTGCGCTTCGTCAACAAGCTGCCTGATGTGACGCTGGAAGGCCGCATCTCGATGCGCGTCGGCTGCATCCTCAACAAGCGTGCCTTCGATCAGGCGGCCAGCTGGCTGGACTTCGTGCGCAAGCCCATCGGCACCGGCCCCTATATGGTGCGCGATTTCAAGCCGGACACGCACCTGATTCTCGATGCCTTCGATGGCTACTGGGGTGGCCGGCCGCCCATCCGCACGATCCGCTTCCTTGAGGTGCCGGAGCTGGCCTCCCGCGTGAATGGTCTTCTTTCGGGCGAATACGACTTCGCCTGCGACATCACACCGGATCTGGTGGAGACCATCGAGAAGAACCCGCGCTTCAACGTCATCGGCGGGCCGATCCTCAACCAGCGCATCGTTGTTTTCGACAAGACGAATCCGGTGCTGGCCGATGCGCGCGTGCGCCGCGCCTTCGGCCATGCTCTCGACAGAAAGCTGATTGTCGACCAGCTCTGGGTCGGCCGCACGGAGCTGGGCGACGGGCTGCAGTATCCCTACTTCGGCGACATGTTCGTCAAGGAGCACAAGCTACCCGCCTATGATCCCGTGCTGGCCCGCCGTCTGCTTCAGGAGGCCGGCTACAAGGGCGAAGCGATCAGCTACCGCGTGCTCAACAACTATTACACCAATCAGGTCGCGACAGCGCAGATCATGACCGACATGTGGCGCGCCGTCGGCCTCAACGTGCAGATCGAGATGAAGGAGAACTGGGGGCAGATCCAGGAGACCGGCAAGGGCAGGGCGCTCTACGACAATTCAAGCTCGTCATTCTTCAACGATCCGGTCTCCTATGTGCCCGTCACCTTCGGACCCAATGGCGGTTTTGTCCGCAACGGGCTCTGGTCGAACGAGGAGGCCAACCGCCATATCAAGGTGCTGGAGGAGTCCACCGATCCGGCAGAGCGCCGCGCCGCCTTCGCGCGCGTCCTGGCCATCACCGAACACGAGGACCCCATCGTCACCGTGATGCATGCGACGGCTAATTTCACCGCCAAGCGCCGTGACATCCAGTGGAAGCCGGCACGGTCCTTCGTGATGGATTTCCGCTCCCGCAACTTCCGCGTCGGCTGAAAGGCCTTTGGCCTCAGGCAACCGTCTTGACGTAGGGCTCAACCTTGCCGTTGAGCTTTAGCGTCATGGGGTTGCCTCGACGGTCCTTGGCTGCGCCTGCTTCGATGCGGATCCAGCCTTCGCTGACGCAATATTCCACCACCTTGGTCTTCTCCGCGCCGTTGAAGCGGATGCCGATCTCGTCCTTCAGAACCTCTTCGTTGAAGAACGGGCTCTCCGGATCGATCGACAGCCGGTCGGGCAACGGGGCGGGCGAGGCACCGGGATTTTCAACATTCATGGGATGCGTCCGTGCTTGCGTTCACTGACCCTTGGCGGGCGTGCGCGGCCTTCGTCAAGGGCATAAAAAAAGCCCCTC
>JBOFFB010000194.1:0-2187 GCA_051648385.1 Allobosea sp. | reverse complement strand
GGCTTCATTTTCACGACCGCCCTGCCGCCTTTCATTGCAGCTGGTGCCACGGCCTCGATCCGGCACCTGAAAGCCAGCAACACCGAGCGTCAGCAGCATCAGGCCAATGTCGCCAAGGTGCGTGCCAGGCTTGCCCAGGCGGGCATCCCGATGATGGACAATGAGAGCCATATCGTGCCGGTGATGGTGGGCGATCCGGTTGCCTGCAAGCGCTTGTCAGATCGGCTTCTGGCCGAGCACAACATCTACGTCCAGCCGATCAACTACCCGACCGTGCCACGCGGCACCGAACGACTGCGCATCACGCCGACCCCGATGCACTCGGACGCTGACATCGATCATCTGGTGCAGGCGCTCACGGCAGTCTGGCACGGCGAAGGCATGTTCGACAGGGCATGAGAGCAGTTGGCCATTGCGAGCGCAGCGAAGTAATCCTGAAGCGCTGCGCTCCATGACAGGATTGCTTCGCTGTGCTTGCAATGACAGCAACACAAAAAAGGGCGCTGTCACCAGCGCCCTTTAAATTCACATCTGATCGGCAGCCTTACTGCGTGCGCTTGCCATCCGCAGCGTACTGCTTGAGGAAGGCGATCAGGTTTTTGATCTGGGCCTCGTCCTTCATGCCGGCGTAGACCATCTTGGTGCCAGGCGTCACGCCGCGCGGATCCTTGATGTAGACCGTGAAATTCTCTTCGCTCCAGGCCTGGTCCTTGATCGCCTGATAAGCGGCCGAATAAGTGTATCCGGCAACCGAACCCTTGTTGCGCCCAAACAAGCCGTTGAGTTGCGGGCCGACGCCGTTGCGGGCCGTCTCCCCCATTTGATGGCAGGCGCGGCACTGGTTGAACAGCCGTTCGCCCGCAGCCGCGTCCTGAGCCGAGGCGAGAGTTGGTGCCATCAAACCCAGCGCAAGCACTGCACCGGACAAAATCATTGCTGAACGCATGTGGTGGTAACCTCCGTTGTGTGCCGAGCGTCGACACTGGATAATCTATAAACACGTTCTGCAGGCGTGCAATCAAAGGCACATGATTTCGCTGCTTCCAACTGCCGCATCATGCTGTGACAGGACAACACTGAACGGAGCTTGAATGTTCCGAGGTCATTTCATGAATTTGATTTTCAAATATGATAAATCGAATTAATTTATTTTAATAATTCATAGCGCTGCGCCATAGCCGTCCCACCGTTATACACCTGGGAGCATGGCCATGGCTGGCGTCGATATCCTGATCACGAATCTTTTGTCCCCGATTGTCCTCGCATTCGCGCTGGGCATCATCGCTGGACTGTTGCGCAGCGAGCTTGAATTGCCTGATGCCGTATTGAAGCTGATCTCGATCTACCTTCTGTTCTCAATCGGCCTCACCGGCGGGCAGGAGATCGCCAAGGTCAGGTTTGCCGACATATCGACATTGCTGATGGTAACGGTCGGTCTCGTCTTCCTGATACCGGTCGCCAGCTTCATCGTGCTGCGCAAGCTCGGCGGCTTCGATGCGGCAAATGCCGCAGCGGTTGCAGCGCACTACGGCTCGGTCTCGACCGCGACCTTTTTCGCGTCACTGTCATTTGCCCGCGCCATGGACACTCCGGCAGAAGGCTACATGCCCGCAGTTGTGGCGCTGATGGAGTGGGGCGTGATCGTGGCGCTGTTCCTGGCGCGCTGGTCGATGGGCAAGGAGAGCGGCAATCTCTCCGGCAAGACCCTGTTTCTCGACACGATCAGAGGCCGGGGCATCCTGCTGCTGACCGGCGGCATGACGATTGGCGCACTGATCGGCGAGAGCGGCTACAAGCAGATCGCGCCGTTCTACGAGCAGCTTTTCAGGGGCTTCCTCATGCTCTTCCTGCTCGAAATGGGCATGACTGCCGTCAGGCAGATCAGGGGTTTTGCCCAGGTCGGTTGGTTCATGACCGGATTTGCCATCATCTCGCCGCTGGTCTGGGGTGTTGTCGGTGTCACACTTGGCTGGAGCATCGGTCTGTCGCTTGGCGGCGCTTTCGTGCTCGGGGCGATCTCGGCCAGTGCCTCGTTCATCGATGCGCCTGCCGCCTGCCGGGCCGCCCTGCCACAGGCCAATCCGGGCATCTACCTGACCTCGTCGCTTGGCATAACCTTGCCGTTCAACCTCGTGGCGGGCATCCCGATCTACTACGAATATGCGCGCTGGCTTTATGGCTGAAGCC
>JBOFFB010000193.1:0-5141 GCA_051648385.1 Allobosea sp. | reverse complement strand
CGCACGCCAAGATGCGGCTGGTGCATCTCGCAGGCACCAAGCAGTTGCTCTCCGCCCGCATTGCGGCGAGGAAAGCCCATTTCATGCCCCCCGCCCTTCTCGAAAGCCAGTTTGCCACACTCGAAGTGCCCGACCCCGACGAGAACGCGCTGACGATCAGCGTCGCAAAAAGTCCGAAGCAAATCATGAAGGAACTGGCGCGTACGTTGGCCTGATACGCTCAGGCCATACCGTTGAGCCGCCGTTGATGCGTGTAGACCCGCGCGCCCAGGCGCGTGCCTCAAGTAGCCGTCGCAGCTTCCGCAGCCAGTTTCGCTGCCCGCTTTTTCTCGACATACCCGACCGAGAAGATCGACAACTCGTAGAGCAGTAGCATCGGCACAGCGAGCATCAGCTGGCTCAGCACGTCTGGCGGGGTCAGCACGGCTGCGACAATGAACACGAAGACGATGGCGTAGCGGCGCTTTTCCTTGAGGAATTTGACATCGATGATGCCGGCCTGCCCCAGCAGCGTCAGCACAACCGGCAGCTGGAACGAGATCCCGAAGGCGAAAATCAGTGTCATGATCAGCGCGAGATACTCGCTGACCTTGGGCAAAAGCTCGATGCCAGCTGGGTCGACGCTGGCGGCCTGCTGCATGCCGAGCGAGAATTGCATGAGGACCGGCATGGCGAAGAAAAACACCATCGCCGCGCCCGCGACAAAAAATACCGGCGTCGCGAAGAGATAGGGCCGGAAAGCGTCGCGTTCGTTCTTGTAAAGGCCAGGTGCGACGAACTTGTAGATTTGTGTCGCAATCACCGGAAAGGCAAAAAACCCTGCGCCAAAGGCAGCGATCTTGATCTGGGTGAAAAGATACTCGAGCGGCGCCGTGTAGATCAGTTTCGCTTTTTCAGGCCCGCCAGCCGCCCAGACATAGGGCAGTACCAGCACGTTGTAGATGTACTTCGCGCCCGCGAAACAGATGAAAAACAGGATGATGAAGGCCACCATCGATTTGATCAGGCGCGAGCGCAGCTCGATCAGGTGCTCGATCAGGGGCGCGCGGGAGGCCTCGATCTCGTCTTCGCCCGCGCGCTTGGCGCTGCCGTCTGCGATCGCGTCAGTCATGCCGCGCTCCCGTCTGCTTCGACAGGCTTCTTGCGCGCACGCTTCGGCTTGGAAACAGGCTCGGGCTCCGGCACCGCTTCGATCAGCGATGCTGGATCGAATGGTGGCGGAGGTTCAGGCAGCGGGATCACCGGATCAGCGGTCGGCATCATGCCGGTAGCATCCGTGGCGAGTGCCATCGGGGCCGCCGAGCCAGCAACAGCGCCCACAGTAGTTGTGCCTTTGAGCTCTTCGCGGATCGTCTGGATCGGATTGAAATCGACCTTGGTGGCAGCCTGCACCGAGCCACCAACATCTTCGACCTGCTTTTTCAGATCGTGAAGCTCGGCTTCACGCATCGCGTCGTTGAACTGGCCCTGAAACTCGGCCGCCATGCGCTTGATCTTGCCGACAGCCTCGCCCACCGATCGCAGTGCTTTCGGCAAGTCCTTGGGGCCGATCACGACCAGCGCGACGGCACCAATGACCAGCATTTCGCTCCAAGCGATATCAAACATCGGCGATGTCAAACATTGATGTCATCCAGCGCGGACCAGAGGCCACGCAACTCTCGAAGGCAGTTCAGGCTCAGACCTTGCGCTCGGCTTCGACCTTCTGAGCGGCGGCAGTCGCGGCCTGATCGATGGTCTTCGGCGCTTCCGCCGTAGCCGTTGGTGCTGGCGGTGGGTTTTCTTCCTCAGCCATGCCCTTCTTGAAGGACTTGATGCCTTTGGCGACGTCTCCCATCAGTTCGGAGACCTTGCCACGCCCGAATAGCAGCATCACGACGATGCCGACAACGATCCAGTGCCAGATGCTCACGCCACCCATGGCGAACTCCTTAACGTCAAAAACATGCCGCTCGAACTCACCCGAGCCTGCTCAGGCGTAACTAGGGTTCGGCATCCAAGAACACAAGAACTTCCTCACGTTTGATGTCAACTCCCACGTCGGTACCTTCCGCGAAAGGTCTGTGCTCTGGTGCCCGGATCGTAAGCGGTCGGTCAAAACCCTGCACCGCGACCTGCAGCACATCAACTTCGCCGAGAAAGCGTCGCGACATGACCCGGCCCGGGAGGCAGAATCCCGCCGAACGCAACACCACCGCCTGCGGGCGGATGCAGACCACTGCCTGCGCGCCTTCCTGCAAATCTGGTGCGGCAATGCGGCCAAATGGCGTCTCGACGAAGCCACTGCGAACCGTGACGCTGAATTCATTGAAATCGCTGAAGAAGCGCGCAACGAACAGGTTCGCTGGATTGGTGTAGAGTTCCTCCGCCGGGCCTGCCTGCACGATCTCGCCACGGCGCATCAGCACGATGCGGTCCGCGATGCGCATAGCATCTTCGGGGTCATGCGTGACGATGACGGACGTCGCGCCCGTCTCGCGGATCACAGCCACGGTTTCCTCGCGCACGGCGTCCTTCAAGCGGCGGTCGAGATTTGAGAACGGCTCGTCCATCAAAAGCACGCCAGGGCGCGGCGCGACCGCGCGGGCCAGTGCCACGCGCTGCTGCTCGCCGCCGGACAACATGTGGGGATACGCCTCGGCCAGATGCGAAAGGCCAACGCGATCGAGCGCGCGCAAGGCGCTGGCCTTGGTGTCGGCAGCAGACAATCGCCTGATGCCATAGGTGACATTGCCGAGCACGCTGAGATGCGGAAACAATGCATAGTCCTGGAACATCAGCCCGACGCCGCGCAACTCAGGCTCGACGAAGCGCGATGGGCCGGCGACCTCGCGGCCATCAAGCAGAACGCGGCCCGAGGATGGCTCCTCGACGCCTGCCGCAATGCGAAGCAATGTGGATTTGCCGCAACCTGATTGGCCGAGCAAGCAGATCACCTCGCCTGCCGCAATTTCTAGCGAGAGCCCGCGCAGCGCACTCACGCCATGATAGCTCTGGGCAATGTTCTCAAAGCCGAGCGAAACCGGAATGGAGGCACCAGCAGTGCCTCGACGACCCCACCCGCGCCAACCGCGCTCGATATCTGTGTCAGGGGACATAAGACTCATGGGTCAGTCGCGGGAATATTCTGAGTGCTGCTTCTAACCCGGCTCCCCGTCAGGGCCAACCCCGTCCAGCGGCGCAAACAGGTCATCAAGCGGGTCTTCATCGTCGCGCAAGGCGGTGTCATCGCTCGGCAGCGGCACATCAAGCCCCTTCGGCAGGCGACCTTCGAGGAAACCTGCGCCCTTCAGGTCATCAAGTCCCGGCAGATCATCGACACGGTCAAGCCCGAACTGCTCGAGAAAAGCGGCGGTCGTGCCATAAGTGAGCGGGCGGCCCGGTGTGCGGCGGCGGCCACGAAGCCTGATCCAGCTTGATTCCAGCAATGTGTCGAGCGTGCCCTTGGACGTGGCGACACCGCGGATTTCCTCGATTTCGGCACGGGTGACGGGTTGGTGATACGCGATGATCGCTAGCGTTTCGAGTGCGGCTCGCGTCAGGCGCCGTGGTTCCTCGACGCGGCGGACAAGCAGATGGCCAAGGTCTTCAGCGGTCCGAAAGGCCCATTTGCCGGCAATGCGCACAAGATTGACGCCGCGCAACGCATACATCTGTTCCAGCCGCGCCATGACATCGGCAGGCTTGATGTTGCCCGGCAGATAGTTCGAAAGCTCATTCTCCGAGACAGGCCCCGGCGATGCAAACAGCAGCGCCTCCGCCACCCGCAGCGCTTCCGGCATCAACGCGGTGGCGTTCCCTGCATCATCGTCAAAGTTCTCGGCCAGCGCAGACATGACGTGCACCCTCCTATTCTGCGGCCAGCTGCGGCGTAGTACGGCGACGCAGATACAACGGCGCGAATGGCCTGTCTTGCCTGAGGTCGACAAGGCCTTCACGCACCATTTCGAGCATCGCCGACAAAGACGAAGCGCGCACCGTTGCCTTCATCGCCGGCTCGACAGCATATTCGATGAGGTAGGCGTCAAGCGTCGTCCAGTCACCGGCAAGTCCGACCAGCTTTTGAAGCGCCTCGCGCGCCTCGATCAGCGACCAGACAAAGCGCTTGTGCAATGTCACCCGCTCGGCGACGTGGCGCTGGCGTTGACGGGCATAGGCAGTCAGCAGGTCGTAGAGTGTTGCCTGCCACTCGCCTTCGACCTCCTTGCGCGGCACTTCGGCTTGCCCCCGGGCAAACACATCGCGCCCCAACTGTGCGCGTGATGCCAGGAGTTTGGCGGCTTCGCGGATGGCTTCCAGACGCCGCAATCGCAGGGCGAGTGCGGTGGCAAGGTCAGCAGCGCTTGGCTCGTCAGCCTTCGGTGGCTCAGGCAAAAGCAGGCGAGATTTGAGATAGGCCAGCCACGCCGCCATCACCAGATAATCGGCCGCAAGCTCAAGCCTGATGCGGCGTGCACCATCGACAAATGCGAGATATTGGTCGGCTAGCGCCAGAATCGAAATCCGGGCAAGATCGACTTTCTGCCGCCTCGCCAGTTCAAGCAGAAGGTCAAGTGGGCCTTCAAAGCCATCGACATCGATGAAGAATGCGGGTTCGCCATCTGCCAAGCCGACAGCTTCGACATCATCGAAGGGCAATTCACTGGCCACCGATTCGCGCTCCACTCGTTCCGAATCTGAACGTTTCAGGCCACTGCCGCAAGAATACGGGCAATGTCGTCGGCCAGCATGGCACGATCCAGCGGCTCCGGCTCGTGCGATATGCGCGCCAGCGCGGATTTTGCCCTGCGCCTGGCAGCGCCGCCAAGCGGGCGAGCCGCATCAGCCACACGGACCATTTCGTCCATGACACCGTTGCAATGCAGGATCATGTCACAGCCCGCAGCATAGGCCGCCCGTGCCCGTTCGGCAAAGTCGCCCGAAAGCGCCTTCATCGAAAGATCATCCGTCATCACGAGGCCATCATACGCCAGTTCGCCCCGGATAATGCGGCGGAAGATTTTTTTCGATGTCGTCGCCGGATTTTCCTTGTCGATCGCTGCGAAAACGACATGTGCGGTCATGGCCATCGGCATGTCGGAAAGATGCCGGAACGGCCGGAAATCATGGTCGCGCAATTCATCAAGCGTCGCTGCAACCTT
>JBOFFB010000192.1:0-3532 GCA_051648385.1 Allobosea sp. | reverse complement strand
CAAGCCGTCGCCGATATCGGCCATGATGCCGGTGCCATTGTCATCGTCGATAACGCCTTTGCCTCGCCGATCCTGCAGCGACCGTTCAATTTTGGCGCCGATGTCGTCGCACATTCGGCAACCAAGCTCATGGATGGCCAGGGCCGCGTGCTCGGTGGCGCGGTGCTCGGCAATGCCAGCTTCGTCAATGATGTGCTGTTGCCTTTCACGCGCAATACCGGGCCGACGCTGTCAGCGTTCAACGCCTGGGTTATCCTCAAATCGCTCGAAACGCTTGATCTGCGCGTCCGCCGCGCCGCCGAAAACGCGCAGTCGGTGGCGGCCTTTCTCGAAGCTCGCGTTCCGCGATTGCTCTATCCGGGGCTCGCCAGCCACCCGCAACATGCGCTGGCGATGCGCCAGATGGCGGCCGGTGGCACGATCATGGCGCTGTTCGTTGATGGGGCGCGGCCGCAAGCGCACGCCTTGCTCGACGGGCTCGAACTCATCGATATTTCGAACAATGTCGGCGATTCGCGGACGTTGATGACACATCCGGCGTCAACAACGCACGCCAGCGTCGCCGAGGAAAAGCGCCTCGAAATGGGTATTACCGAAGGCATGCTGCGGCTATCGGTCGGACTTGAAGACCCGCGCGACCTCATTGCCGATCTCGATCAGGCGTTGCGGCGCATCGGACTGTGACCGCCGGTGGCCAGCCGATGACCGTGTTTTTCGCGTTCGCTGCCGAAACGCTCGGTGTCGTGGTGCGCGTCAATCCGCGCTTCCTGCCCGACCAGTCGGATCCGCAGCGCGGCCGCTATGCGTGGACCTACCATGTCCGAATTGAGAACCGCTCGCCGTCGCCGGTACAGTTGACCGACCGCCACTGGGTCATCACTGACGGCAACGGTCAGACCGAGGAAGTCCGCGGGCCGGGTGTTGTCGGGCAGACGCCGGTAATCGCGCCTGGGCAATCGTATGATTATGTGTCGGGGTGCAGCCTGACAACGGCATCGGGATCGATGCACGGCAGCTTCCACATGCTGGCGGGCAAGGTGCCGTTCGATGCAGCGATCCCGAAGTTCGGTCTGTTCAGCCCGCACGCGGCAAACAAGCAATAGCCACACAGCCTGCCAAGACGGCCCGTCGCGCAAGCACATTTCCAGCCGTCGCGCCGTAGCACTTCGTTTTCCGGTTTTGAACTTGCCGCTAAAGGCGCAGTGGTTGGTTGCAACCGCTGTCATTTACGATTTTGTGGTTCGGCAATTTTGTGGCTCGACAACCGAAAGCTATCGTGGTCGAGTGCGCCAAGATGTCGAGGGGGCGCATCTCTTCTGATTGGGGGAGCTGGGCTACCGGTGGGAATTGAACCGACAAGTCGCTTTTGGCAGCGCATCCTTTGGTTTGGCGCGGGCAGTATTCTGGCGTGCCTCATGTTACTGGTCGCATTCGTTTTCCGTGACGAGATTCGGTCCGGGATGCCGAGCGGTGCACTGACCGGATTGCAATCGGCCCTAGGCAGCGCGCCCGACCAGCCTGCGGAACTGCAGACAGCGCTGCTTCGCTTGAAGATTACAAGGCTGCCGATTGACGTGGAAAGCGGCAAGAGCTGCCGCTCCGCGGGGGCAATTGCTGAAGAAAGCAGTTCCAAGCTCTTGTATGTCACATGTGACGGCAGGTTTTTCTGGTTTGCCTTGGAGGCCGGCATCCCGCCGGAGCGCATTGACCTGCAATTGGACCTTGGTGAAGCCAGGATGCTCGATTTTGTGGCAGGCCGCGGGAACTACAGTCAGCGAATAATTGGTGTCCACGACCTGCTCAAATTGCGTAGCGGCGCCTATGCCTTCACGCTCAGCAAATGGGATGATGCAGGGAAGTGCGTTCTGTTCGAGGTCGCGACCGTCGATCTGCGCGAGCGGTCACCGAAGCCCGCTACACTCTTTGTCAGCACGCCCTGCCTCAGCCTGAACCTGGAGGGCAAGTTGCTGGCCGGACATCAGGCAGGCGGACGGCTTGCCGAACCTCGCGATGGCGTCATTCTGGTAACTGTTGGCGATTTCGCGCGGGATGGTGTCGTCTCTGAGCCGGCCTTTTCACAAGACTCCGCTGCTTCCTATGGGAAGCTGATCGAAATACGCGTGGCGGATGGTGCACACCGAATATTTGCCTCCGGCTTGCGGAATCCGCAGGGCCTGGCACTGACTGGCGATGGTCGGATTTTCGAAACCGAACATGGTCCACAAGGCGGCGATGAGCTGAACGATTTGGTGGAAGGTGGAGACTATGGCTGGCCCCGCGTTACCTACGGGACCGACTATGATCGCGATTACTGGCCGCCTTCGCCGCATACAGGGCGGCATGACGGCTACAGGAAGCCAAGCTACGCCTGGCTTCCTTCGGTCGGCGTCAGCCAGCTTGTCGAAGTCGCCGGCTTTGCGCCCGAATGGAACGGAGATCTTCTGGTGGGCGCGCTGGCAACAAACAACCTCTGGCGGCTGCGGCTTGAAGGCGACCATGTCGTCTACGCCGAGCAAATTCCGATCAAGGAGCGGGTTCGTGACATCGTGCGCCTTTCCAGCGGGCAGATGGCTGTGTTGTCCGATACTGGCCGAATTGTGCTGATTGCGGCGGCACCCAAGTCCAGCCGACCGCAGCCAGCGCCCCGGATGATCACCCAGCTCTGCCTCGAATGTCACACGATCGCTCGGACGCCAAACACCGGTGGCCGGATATCGCTTTCGGGACTGTTGGGCCGAGATATCGCCAGCTGGCCAGGGGCGACCTACAGTCCCGCCTTGTCGGCCGTGGAAGGGAAATGGAACCGCGACCGGCTACGCGATTATCTGAGGGATCCCCAAGCCTTTGCACCCGGCACCACTATGCCTGCCGGAATTGCCGATCCAGCGGTGCTGGAGGAGGTTCTCGGCGGGCTCGAGGCTCTGTCCGCACCGGAGGAGTGAGCTGATACCGCTTCGGCGGTCGGCGCGAAGCCTCACATTTCACCCCGTCTGAACCGGTGCGACAATGCCTGTTCGGACGCGGTCATCGGTTCTATGGTCGTGCGCATGAAACGGACGCACCTCCCCTTGAACGCGCTGCGCGTCTTCGACGCTGCGGCGCGGCATCTGTCATTCACCAAGGCGGCCGATGAGCTTGCGGTGACGCCGGCGGCGGTTGGCCAGCAGATTCGCGCGCTTGAAGACGTGCTTGGCGTCGTGCTGTTTCGCCGGCTGACGCGCAACCTTGAATTGACGCCCGAGGCCGAGCGCGCACTGCCGGCGTTGCGGGCGGGGTTCCTGGAGTTCGAGGAGTCGGTGCGGCTACTGCAGGAAGCCCAAAGTTCGAAGATCCTGACCTTGGCGGCACCACGCGACTTGACCGCCAAATGGCTGGGTGTCCAACTTGCGGGGTTCACCGCCGCCAACCCCGATGTGCGCTTCGTCATCGTCTCCGCCGATGACGGTGTCGATTTTACCCAGGCCCATCTCGCTCTTGCGCTGGTCTTTGGCCCCGCGCCAACCGAGGAGGGCATCCACGGCAAGCCGCTCGG
>JBOFFB010000191.1:0-3371 GCA_051648385.1 Allobosea sp. | reverse complement strand
AACTTCTCAGCTTTCTGGGCATCCCTGCCATCGCCAGCCTCTTCGGTGGCGCGTACGTCGCGCGGGCGCGGGGGCAGAACCCGTATTACAACGGTCCCGTGACCGCCAATTTTGACGGGCTGCATTTTTCGGATGGCCGTGAGATCACCAAGGGCTTCCGCGAGTTCTTCCAGTGGCAACTGCAAGGCGGGCGCGAAAGTTGGCCCGCAAGCTTTCCCGCGCCACCACTGGATGTGCCACCTGCAAAGGTCGAGGGCCTGCGCGTGTCGCATGTCGGCCACGCCACCTTCCTGATCCAGGCAGGCGGGTTCAACATCATCACCGACCCGCTGTTTTCCGAGCGTGCCAGTCCCGTGCAGTTCGCCGGACCAAAACGCGTCAATCCGCCCGGCATAGACTTTGCCAATCTGCCGAAGATCGACGTGATCCTGATCACGCACAATCACTACGATCATCTCGATCTGAACACAGTGCACCGCATCTTTGATCGTGACAGATGCCGCATCATTGCGCCGCTCGGCAACGACACGATCATCCGTGCCAAACGTCCGGACATTGCGGTCGAGGCGCATGATTGGGGCGCGAAGGTTGCGCTGAATGCGGAGGTGTATGCCACCTTGGTGCCAGCCTATCACTGGTCAGCGCGCGGTGCCTTCGACCGGCGCATGGCGCTCTGGGCTTCCTATGTCATCGGAACGCCGCAGGGACGCGTCTACCACATCGGCGACACCGGCTATCATGACGGCGCACTGTTCCGTGAACATGGCACGGCGTTCGGCCCGTTCAGGCTGGCTATCCTGCCGATCGGAGCTTACGAGCCCCGCTGGTTCATGGCCGACAACCACATGAACCCGGCAGAAGCCATCGAAGTGATGAAAAGCCTCAAAGCCGAGCAAGCGCTTGGCCATCACTGGGGCACGTTCCAGCTCACCAATGAAGGCGTGGAACGCCCGCGCGAATCGTTGCTTGCGGCGTTGTCAGAGGCAGGGCTGCCGCACGCGCATTTTACCCCCAGCTTGCCGGGCATGGTGTGGCAGCCCGCTGCAGTCTGACGTCACGCCTTTGCTGCAGCCTTCTTGCGTGGCACGGGCTTTTTCTTCTCGACCGGAGGCGGTGCGTTGGCGCGGTCTTCGGCTTCCTTGGCGAGGCGCAATGCCTTCAGCTTGGCCATGCGCGCGCTGACATCATCATCCTTGGCCTGCATGGCATGGATGAGTTTCTTGGCATCACGCTTGCGCTCGTCAGCCAGTTCCTGTGGAGCCTGGGCGCGCTTGAGAATCTCGAAGCTGTCCATCTTGCGGGTCGACATTGCGGAGCCTTTCACAGGTCCAGCGACCGGGCGCTGAACCGCGCCCGCAGGATCGCGCACGCATGACATCAACGCCTGTCGTCTTGCGCGAAGAGCCGTGCATCACCTCGGGCACCAGCCTTTGGAACATACGCGGCAGATCGCCAGTCAGTGCACCGGGCCTGGACCCGGAGCGGCAGCGCGCTCAGCGGCGGCCTTTGCCAGCAGCGCGTTGCTGCATGTATTGCACGGCATCCATCAGGCTCTTGCGTGGCGCCTCCGCAATGATGCGAGCCTCCTCGGCAAGGCGATCAGCCTCGCGTTTTTCGGCGGCGAGACGCTCTGCTTCTTCGCGCTCGGCCTTTTCGATGGCCGCTTTTTCGGCAGCCTCGATCCGTGCCGCTTCCCGAACCGCCTCTTTTTCGGCTTCGCGAGCCTTGCGGGCCTCTGTCACAGCCTGACGCTCGGCGCGCATGCGCGCAATTGTTGGGTCATCCTCGGCCGGTCGCGATTTGAACCGCTCGAGCATCTTGGCCTTGGCATCCTGTGACGCCTGCTGTCGATCCTGAAAAGTCCGGCCTGGCAAGTTATTCAAGTAGTCTCTCCATGAGGTTTGCCGTGCGCAACGACGCGCGGACAACGAAATTACGCGTCAGCCAGATGTGATCTGAATGCGCATGTTGTCGCTACCGAAATTGCGGGCATCTTTCCAGCCCTCGTCACGCGTAGACGACCAAGAAAAAAGGGCCAGGTGCAAACCTGACCCCCCTCGTCTTGTCCAGTGGGCGACGCCTTTGATACGCCTGGCGCCAGTACATCCGTGGTCACCGGCAGCAAGGGCATCAGCCTTCGCTGGACAGGATTAGCAAGCTTGGGGCTCAGAGAACCTGAAGCTGATCTGCAGACATCTTGCCCGAACGACGATCCTGAACCAGCTCGTAGCTGACCTTCTGACCTTCGCGCAGCTCGCGGATGCCAGCACGCTCAACGGCGCTGACATGCACGAAAACATCGGTTCCGCCATCGCTGGGCTGGATAAAACCATAGCCCTTCGTCGCATTGAACCACTTAACCGTACCTTCGCTCATGTTCTCTTACCTTCGTGGATGAAGCGACACGTGATCTTGACGACCGCGCAACCGCATTGCTCGACTTTGGAAAGAAGCTCATCAGCAGACCGACGCAAACGCGCGGCGGGCCTAGGTATCCGGCCTAAATCGTGATCCACGTCTAGGCCACGCCTTGCAAATTGTCAACGTGAATTATCAATTGGACGAACGCAACGCGCGCATGCGGGCCATGCAGCATCGCCAATCCGCCTCGTCAGGCTGCGACCATCGCGGTCGCAATTGCTGCGAAATGACAAGCCGCGGCGGCAACCACAAAGCCGTGCCAGATCACGTTCTGATACTTCAGGCTGTTCCAGCGATAGAAAACCACGCCAAAAGTGTAGAGCAGCCCGCCAACCACGACCAGAACCATTGTGACCATCGGCAACGACGCCATCAAAGGCTTCAGCGCCAGCACCGCCACCCAGGCCAGCGCGAGATAGGCAGCGACCTTGAACTTGTCGCCCTTGCCCGGAAAGCCAAGCGCCAGCACGATGCCGGTGATCGCCCCGCCCCACACGGTCGCGGCCAGTGCGTAAGCGGTGAATGGGTCTGAAACCTGTGTCAACAGGGGGGTATAGGTGCCCGCGATCAGCAGGTAGATGCCGCAATGATCGAAGCGGCGCATGAACCATTTCAGCGGCGACACCGGGATCATGTTGTAAGCCAGCGAACAGCCCAGCATTGTCACCAGCGCGATGCCATAAATCATCACAGCCGAAACTTCGAGCAGCCCGCGCCAGCGCGCCGTCAGCATCACCAGCACCGTCAGTCCGATCAGCGCCGCCACCAGCCCGATGACATGCACCGCACCATCCGAGATGATCTCGCCCCGGCTGTAGGGCCGCTCGAACAGGCGATGTTTCTTGGGGGCAAGCGCCATGAAGCGGCTCAAAGGGTTGAAACAATCACTGGAGCCACTTTCGCAAGGCGTGTCGGGTATGCCACATAGATGTTAGTTATCTGACCGTCCC
>JBOFFB010000190.1:0-6755 GCA_051648385.1 Allobosea sp. | reverse complement strand
CGGAACGGCGAGGCAAAGCCCGGCGCGCCGGCAGCGACCCATTTGGCTTCGGTCATGTTCAGCGCTTCCATGCCGCGACGCATGTCTTCGCCGGTGATGACCTTCTTGCCAGTGATCGCCTGGGCGTTCTTGATCGCCTCGGAAATCAGGATCGCCTGGTAAACGCCGCGATTGTAGAGGTTTTCGCCGACCTTCTCCTTGGTCGAGAGCGACTGGCCCTTGTCCACCACATGGGTGATGATGTCGCGGATCACGGGGAAGTTCGCGCCGGTCTGGTGCCAGTTAAGCGCGCGATAACCCTTCGCGGCATCACCTGCGGGGCGTGCATCATCATCACCGCCAGCCCACCACACGCCAACCAGACGGTTGACCGGGAAGCCGCCACGGGCTGCTTCACGCACGGCAGTCGGGTTCATCGCGCCCCAACCCTGATTGTAGACCCAGTCAGTGCGGTCACGGCGGATGGTCAGCCAGACCGAAGACTGGTTCTGCATTTCTGCAGGAGCCACCGGATAGAGCTTCAGGTTGAAGCCGTGCTGCTTGGCGAGCGCTTCCAGAATTGGAATCGGCTCCTTGCCAAAGGGCGCATCGAGGTGAAGCAGGCCGATGGTCTTGCCCTTCAGCTTGTCGAAGCCACCTTCCTGCTGCGCCACGTGCTGGATGAAGGCGTTGGCACCATCCCAGTAGGTGATCGGCATGTTGAAGACCCACGGGAAGATATCGCCGACAGCCGAGGCCGACAGGCCATAACCCATCGAGAAGATCGGAATCTTGTCGATGTGGGCGCGCGGAATCGCTGCGAGCGTGGCACCAGTCGACCATGGCACGTAAAGAACCGAGTTCTTCGACTTGCCCTGCTCATAGCACTCCACCGAACGGCGGGTGTCATAGGCCGTCTCGCACTCTTCGAAGTTGATCTTGACGCCGCCGATGCCGCCGTCGCGGGCATTGAGCATGGCGAAATAGTCGCGCACACCGTTGCCAACGGGGATGCCCGAACCCGAGAACGCCCCGGTGCGGTAAGTGTTGTGGACAAAGTTGATCGCGTCCTGCGCCTGCGCGCTGGTATTCGTGAGCATGCCTGCTGTCAGCACGCTTGCCGCCACTGTGGCAGCGAGAGCCAGTTTTCTGAACATCATGGGTGTCGTTCCTCCGTTCACCTTGTTCGCGTTAAACCCGGAGTTGGTCTCCGGGGTGGTCGTTGCTGCGGGCTCGCCTTAGATTATTTGGAGCATTGCTGGGTGCACAAAACCGGTACCCACTTTTGTGCGCAAGGCTCTAATAAGGAAAGGGCCAGACCCTCAGTTTCTGCTTCATGATCTGCCAGAGCCGGGCCAGGCCGTGCGGTTCCACAATCAGAAGGTAGATGGTCAATGCGCCGATGATCATCAGCACGATCTTCTCGGCGGTCGCGCCGGTGATGGCGATGCCGATGGCCGGCGCACCGAACTTGAGGATGGTCGGCAGCGCGACGATGAACGCCGTGCCGAAGAACGAGCCGATCATCGAGCCGGTGCCGCCGATGATGACGGCAAACAGGATCAGGAATGACAGCCGGATGGCGAATTCGGTGCCAGCCTCCGCGCCGCCAAGATACAGGAACACGAAGAGCGCGCCCGAGACGCCGCAGAAGAAGGACGAGACGGCAAAGGCCAGAAGCTTGGCGTTGAGCAGCTTGATGCCCATCAGCTCCGCCGCGATGTCCATATCCCGCACCGCCATCCACGAGCGACCGATGCGGCCATGCACAAGGTTGGACGCAAGCCACGTCATGCCGATGACAAAGCCGAGGCAGATCAGGTACTTGACCTCAAGCTCTGCCGTCGGCCCGGTGATCGGAATGCCGAACAGCGTGCGCAGCGGCACTTCGATCGCACCGGACGGGTTGTAATTATAGAGCCACGGTATGCGCACGAACGCCCATTGCAGGAAGAATTGCGCGGCCAGCGTCGCCACCGCCAGATAGAGCCCCTTGATGCGCAAGGATGGGAGCCCGAAAAAGACACCGACCGCCGCCGCGAAAAAGCCGGATGCGAAAATCCAGATGATGATGTTCACGCCCGGAAAAAGCGTCGTCAGCTTGTAGCAGGCATAGGCACCGACCCCCATGAAACCGGCGGAACCGAGCGAAATCAGGCCGGTGTAGCCTGTCAGGATATTGAGACCGATGACCGCCACGGATAGCGCCAGGAACGGCAGCAAGATTGTCGTCAGCACGAACTCGCTGGCCACAAAGGGCAGGATCAGCGCAATGGCAATGATGATGGCAATGCCGATCCGGTCCTGCCGGATTGGAAAGATCGCCATGTCAGCGGCGTAAGTGGTCTTGAACTGGCCGGTTTCGCGATAGAACACTGCGCTACGCTCCGTTTGGCAGTCGGCAATGGGCATTGGGCAGTCGTGAAGACGCCGCTGCTTGCCATACCGATTGCCGACTGCCGATTGCCGACTGCCGCATTTTCATATCCTCTCGATGATCTTCTCGCCGAACAGGCCTTGCGGCCGGAACAGCAGGAAGCCAAGCGCGATGACGTAGGCCAGCCAGGTCTCGATGCCGCCGCCGAAGAGCGGCCCCCAATAACCTTCGCCCATCTTCTCGCCGATGCCGATGATCAGCCCGCCGACGATGGCACCTGGCACGGACGTGAAGCCGCCAAGGATCAGAACCGGCAGCGCCTTCAGCGCGATGATCTCCAGCGCGAAGGACACATCAGAACGCGCACCCCACATGATACCGGTGACGAGCGCCACGACGCCAGCGGTGAACCAGACGATGACCCAGATCTGGTTGAGCGAAATGCCGACCGACAATGCCGCTTTGTGGCTGTCCGCCACCGCGCGCAAGGCCCGGCCAATGCGGGTGTACTGGAAGAAGAAGGCAAGACCCGCAATCATCACCGAGGCGATCACGGCAGCCGCCACATCAAGATGCTGGATGTTGACGCGCCCGCCAAGGATGTTGAACTGCGTCGAGCCACTGGGCAGTCCAAGCTCTGCCGTGATCATCACCTTGGGGCTGCCACCAAAGACGTACTCGCCGAAGCCGATGAGAAAATAGGTCAGCCCGACTGTCGCCATCAGCATGATGATCTCGTTCTGGTTGACGAGTGGTCTGAGCACAATGCGCTCGACCAGCCAGGCCAGCACGAACATGGTCGCCACGGCGATCAGCAGCGCCAGGATCGCCACCACCGTCCCGGTCGGCAGGCCCATGCGCTGGGTCATGATCTCATAGGAGCCCACAAGCGTCAGCGCCGAGAACACCACCATGATGCCCTGCGCGAAATTGAATACGCCGGACGCCTTGAAAATCAGCACGAAGCCAAGCGCGATCAGCGCGTAGAGTACCCCGGCGACGAGGCCCTCCCACAAGGTTTGCACCAGCAGGTCCGGCAAGTCCCACATGTCGATGAAGGGCGCGGCCAGCACCTTGTGGCCGACCGAGCCCTTGGGCATGGCCCCGCTCTGCACCAGCAGCACGATGGCCAGCGCGATGGTACCGACGACACCAAGCACTTTAAGCGTCGCCATCATGGCGGGTGAGAGCAGCGGCTTGGGTGCGGAGGATGTGACGGCTGACATGGCTCTATCCCCCTAGTGCGCTACGCCGAGATAGGCGTCGATCACGGCTTGGTCGGCCTTGACCACGTCCGGCGTGCCATCCGCAATCTTGCGGCCATATTCGAGCACGACGACGCGGTCGGACAGGTCCATGACCACGCCCATGTCATGCTCGATCAGCGCGATGGTGGTGCCGAAGGTCTGGTTCACGTCGAGGATGAAGCGGCACATGTCCTCTTTCTCCTCCAGATTCATGCCGGCCATCGGCTCGTCGAGCAGCAGGAGTTCCGGCTCCATCGCCAGCGCGCGGCCAAGCTCGACGCGCTTTTGCAGGCCGTAGGGCAGCTTGCCGACGGGGATCTTGCGGATCGCCTGGATTTCAAGGAAGTCGATGATGTCCTCAACCTTGCGGCGGTGTTCGATTTCTTCGCGCATGGCCGGGCCATGGCGCAAAAGCTGCCAGAACAGGCCGACATTCATCTTCAGCGTTCGGCCCGTCATGATGTTGTCGAGCGTGGTCATGCCCTTGAACAGCGCCACGTTCTGGAAGGTGCGTGCGATGCCGGAGGACGCTGCCTCGTGCGGGCGCACTCTCGTGCGGCGCACGCCCTTGTAGGTGATGTGGCCTTCCTGCGGGAAATAGAAGCCGTTGATGCAGTTCAGCATCGAGGTCTTGCCAGCGCCGTTCGGCCCGATGATGGCGCGAACTTCGCCCTTCCTGATGTCGAAAGACACATCCGAGATCGCCTTCACCCCGCCGAAGCGCAGCGAGACATTCTCGACATTGAGCAGCACCTCGCCCTTGGCGATGCTGGCAGTCGCGGCATTGGGGAAGACATGCAGCATTACGCGGCCTTTCCAATATTGGTGGCCGGAAACTGCTTGGCATCCTTGACCTTGACGCGGGCCGAGATCGTGCCCTTGCGGCCATCCTCGAAGGTGACTTCAGTGGAGATATCCGCCTCCACCGAGCCGTCATAGAGCGCCTTCACCAACGGGGCGTAGCGCTCCCCGACGAAGCTGCGACGCACTTTCTGCGTGCGGGTGAGTTCGCCATCGTCCGCATCGAGTTCCTTGTGCAGGATGAGGAAGCGCTTGACCTGCGCCGCCGCCATCATCGGCTCTGCTGCCAAGAGCGCATTCACCTCGTCCACGTGGCCCGCGATGATGCTGTAGACATCCGCATGGCCTGCCAGTTCCTGATAGGAGCCGTAGATCACGTTGTTGCGCTCGGCCCAGTTGCCGACGGCGGTGAGGTCGATGTTGATGAATACCGAGACGAAATTCTCACCTTGCCCGAAAGCCACCACTTCCTTGATGTTGGGATAGAACTTCAGCCTGTTCTCGATGTATTTCGGCGCGAAAAGCTCGCCTGATCTGAGTTTGGATACATCCTTGGCCCGGTCGATGATCTTGAGGTGTCCGGTACCGACCTCGAAGAAGCCCGCGTCGCCGGTACGCACGAAACCATCCGATGTCATCGTCTCGGCGGTCTTCACGTCGTCCTTGTAGTAGCCGATGAACTGGCCGGGTGACTTGTAAAGCACCTCGCCGGTGCCCTCCTCGATGCGGATCTCGACATTGGGCGAGGCCGGCCCCACCGTATCGGCCCTGATCTGGCCATCGGGCTGCGCGGTCACGTAGAGGAATGCTTCGGTCTGGCCGTAAAGCTGTTTCAGGTTCATGCCGAGCGAGCGATAGAACGAGAACAGCTCCGGCCCGATGGCCTCGCCAGCGGTGTAGGCCGTGCGCACCTTCGAGAAGCCCAGCGCATTCTTCAGCGGCGCATAGACCAGAAGATTGCCCAGCCCGTAGGACACACGCGCGCCAAGCGGCACATCCTGGCCGTTGAGGATCTTCTCGCCCCATTGCTTCGCCACCGCGATGTAGTGGTGGAACATCTTGCGCTTGAAGGAGGACGCATCCTCCATGCGGATCATCACGCGGGTGAGCAGGTTCTCGAACACGCGCGGCGGCGCAAAATAGAAAGTCGGGCCGATTTCCTTCAGGTCCGCCTGTGCCGTGTCGGCGCTTTCCGGGCAAGCGGTGCAGAAGCCCGCCACCAGCCCTTGCGCGAAATTGAGATAGTGGTCGCCCACCCAGGCCAGCGGCAGGTAGGCAAGCACTTCGTCGGCATCGCTCAGATTGTCGAACTTGACCGTGTCGGTCGCAGCAGCAATCGAGCGCCCGGCGGACAGCATCACGCCCTTGGATCGGCCCGTGGTGCCGGAGGTGTAGAGGATGATCGACAGGTCATCGCCATGACCGCCATCGATCTCTGCATCAAGCGCCTTGCCGACGTCGCTTCCCTCCGACAAGCGCACACGGCCCTGCGCGATCACAGCCGCAATCGGGTGCAGATGCGTGTGATCGTAGTCGCGAAGACCACGGCCCCAGTCATAGATCATGGTCTTCAGGCGCGGCACGCGCTCGGTGACGGAGAGCAGCTTGTCGACCTGCTCCTGATCCTGCACCGCTGCAAAGCTGACCTCGGCGTGATCGAGCACGTACGCGAGCTCGTCGGCAATCGCATCCGAATACACCGGCACTGGCACGGCCCCGATCATCTGCGCCGCCATCATCGACCAGTAGAGCTTGGGGCGGTTGGCACCGACGATGGCGATCTTGTCGCCGCGCTTCATGCCCAGCGCTTGCAGCCCGACCGCATAAGCCCGGACGTTGTCGTAGACCTCAGCCCACGTCCACGATTGCCAGATGCCGAGATCCTTGTGGCGGAACGCAGTCTTGGCGCCGCGCACCTCGGCATTGCGCCGGAGCAGCTTGGGAAACGTGTCCAATGTCGCGGTCGCAGCCTGAGCCAACGTCCGTCCTCCCTCGTGTTTCCAGCCGGCCAGTCGGCCCGCATGACGCTTTGAGCGCTCTTGTTTGGTCTCACATGAAACCAATTGGCCGGAGGTCAAGCCCCAGCGTGTGGAAACATACTGACAAGCGCGTGAGGAGCAAGCCTAGACTTTGTGCGCAAATGCGCGCGCCCACCCCGCATGCCTGCCGGCCGGTGTGCACAAATGAGGGGTAGGCTGTGATTGCGAACGCAGCGAAGCAATCCAGATTTCGGGCTCTTAGATGCCGGTAGCAACACCGCAAACCGCAGCGATGGATCGCTTCGCTGCGCTCGCGATGACGGGATGCGCTACTCCGCAGCCTGCGCGAGTGGCACCGCACCTTCACCAGCC
>JBOFFB010000189.1:0-6669 GCA_051648385.1 Allobosea sp. | reverse complement strand
GGGTCACGCGCTGGTCCATCTGGGGTCTTTCGTGAACGCGGATACAAGCTCGTCAGTCGGCTGAGTTAGAGCCTCTCGCGGCTTTTTCCGCAAGTCCTGACTGGGTGGTGCGCCGCTCCAGCTCACTCATCACATCGCCTAAGGCGACCCCGCGTGCATGGAGCAGCACCAGCAGATGAAACAGCACATCTGCGGCCTCGGCAGTCAGCGCCGCCTTGTCGCCCTGCACGGCGGCAATCACGGCTTCAATTGCCTCCTCGCCGAATTTCTTGGCAATGCGCTCAGGGCCGGACGCCATCAGTTTGGCGGTCCAGCTTTCTTCGGGCAACGCCTTGGCGCGTTCGGCGATGATGGCAGCGAGATCGGCAAGTGTGAATGTCGTCATTACCATCCTCAATCCAGGCGCATCTTCAGCCCGGCTGCCTTCATGTGCGCCTTGGCCTCGGCAAACGTATGGGTTCCGAAATGGAAGATCGAGGCGGCGAGCACGGCGCTGGCATGGCCCTCGGTGACACCCGCGACCAGATGATCGAGATTGCCGACCCCGCCGGACGCGATCACGGGAACCGAAACCGCATCTGCGATGGCGCGCGTCAGGGCCACATCATAGCCGGTTTTCATGCCGTCACGGTCCATGGAGGTGACGAGAAGTTCGCCAGCCCCGAGAGAAACAACCTCCCGGGCAAAATCCACGGCATCGATGCCGGTGGCGTTGCGCCCGCCATGGGTAAAAATCTCGAAACGCGCAGGGCTGCCTTGTGGCGAAACGCGCTTTGCATCAATGGCGACGACAACACATTGTGCACCGAACTTCTCGGCCGCCTCGCGCACAAATTCGCGCCGCGTCACGGCAGCCGTGTTGATGGCGACCTTGTCGGCACCAGCCAGCAAGAGGCGGCGGATATCCTCGGTGGTGCGCACGCCGCCACCCACCGTCAGCGGCATGAAGCAGGCTTCCGCCGTGCGCGTGACCACGTCGACGAGGATGCCGCGCCCTTCATGGCTGGCGCTGATGTCGAGAAAGCACAGCTCGTCCGCCCCCGCCGCATCATAGGCACGCGCGGCTTCAACCGGATCGCCAGCGTCACGCAGGTCAACGAACTGCACGCCCTTGACGACGCGGCCATCCTTGACATCGAGGCAGGGGATCAGGCGTGTTTTCAACGTCATGCGGCACGGCTCCCGCTGGCTGCGAGCTTGAGCGCTGCTACAGGATCAAGCCTGCCATCATAAAGCGCACGCCCCGTGATTGCGCCTTCAAGGATCGCAGAGTCGGGCTGCATCAGCCGTTCCACATCGGCGATGGAGGCCAGCCCGCCAGACGCGATCACCGGAATCGCGACGGCATTGGCAAGCGCGATAGTGCCGTCCCAGTTGATGCCACCCAACATGCCATCACGGGCAATATCGGTGTAGACGATGGCTGCGACGCCTTCATCTTCGAAGCGTTTGCCAAGATCGGCAGCGTGAAGCGTGGAGGTTTCGGCCCAGCCCTCGACCGCGACCATCCCGTCCCGCGCATCGATGCCGACAACGATGCGGCCCGGATGGGCGCGGGCAGCTGCGCGCACGAACTCTGGATCGCGCACCGCAGCCGTGCCGATGATGACGCGGGCGACGCCTTTTGCCAGCCAGCCCTCGACAGTGGCCATGTCGCGGATGCCGCCGCCAAGTTGCACCGGAAAGGCGACGCGGGCGAGGATCGCATCCACAGCCCGCCCGTTCATCGGCTTGCCTGCAAACGCCCCATCGAGATCGACCACATGCAACCAGCGGAAGCCCTGGGCCTCGAAGTTCGAAGCCTGCGCAGCCGGGTCATCGCCGAAAACAGTGGCACGCTCCATGTCGCCTTGCTGGAGGCGCACGCATTGACCGTTCTTGAGGTCGATGGCGGGAAAGAGGATCATGGCACCCACGTGAGGAAGTTCGCGATCAGCTTCAACCCCAGTTTCTGACTTTTCTCCGGGTGGAACTGTGTGCCGACCATGTTGTCCCTGGCGACGATGGCCGTGACCGGCCCGCCATGATCTGTTCTGGCAAGCAAATCGGATTCATCGTTCAACTTCATCGCATAAGAATGCACGAAATAGGCGTGCCAGCCGCTATCGCCAGTTTCGATGCCTGAGAGCAGTGGATGTGTGTGTGTCGCTTCAAGCGTGTTCCAGCCCATGTGCGGGATCTTGAGAGCCGGATCGTTCGGCACAATTGCACTGATGTCGCCTTTGATCCAGTCCAGCCCGTCGCTGATCTCGTGTTCGAGCCCGCGTGTCGCCATGAGCTGCATGCCGACGCAGATGCCGAGGAAGGGGCGCCCCTTGACATGCACAGCCTCGTCCATGGCCGCGACCATGCCGGGAACGGCATCGAGCCCACGCTTGCAATCGGCGAAGGCCCCGACACCGGGCAGTACGATGCGGTCTGCCTTGTGCACCAGATCGGGGTCGCTGGTCACGTGGATCGCGACGTCGAGCCCCGCCTCGCGCGCTGCGCGCTCAAAGGCCTTGGCGGCCGAGTGCAGATTGCCCGAGCCGTAGTCGATGATGGCGACACAAGACCTCATGTCAGGAACTCATGTCCTGCCTTGCGCATCCGGAAACAGGCCGAGAACTGGCGCGGATGCCAGTGGTCGCGTTGGCCTATTGCTGGCAGGAAGCGGAGAAAACGCACGCGGCTCAGCCAGCACGCCACCGTGCTCGAAGAAGCGGCGCTCGACGGCATCGAGATCGCGCCCTTCAACCACGCTGGCCATCGTCCATCCCTGTCTGACAAGCTTGCGTTCGATCAGCCCATGACCCTCAAGCCCGAGAAAAAGTCCGATCAGCGCCTGTGCCAGCCCAAGTCCAAGCGGGTGCAACCCGATCGCGCGCCCGCCAAAGCCTATTGCAGCCCAAAGCACGAGGAAGACGAAAAACGCAAGCCATAGCCGCTTCGACAGGAGCCAGAGCCCGGTGAAGATGAATGCGAACAGGATGAAGCCATCCTTCAGGAAGACTGCGTCTTCCGTAAGGTCGGCGGCGCTCTTGCCCGGTTCGGGCGGCGGCGTCAGGACGGTGTAGAATGCCATGCGTCGGCCCTCACAATGCGCCCTTGGTGGAGGGAATGCGCCCGCCTTCGCGTGGATCGACATGGAGCGCCACACGAAGGCAGCGCGCCAGACCCTTGAAACAGCTCTCGGCGATGTGGTGGGCATTCGCGCCGTAGAGCGTCTCGACATGCAGTGTCAGCCCGGCATTCATGGCAAAAGCTTGAAAAAACTCGCGCACCAGTTCGGTGTCGAACTCGCCGATCTTCGGCGCGGCAAAAGTGGTGCGGAAGACAAGGAAAGGCCGACCGGACACATCGACTGCGACGCGTGTCAGCGTCTCGTCCATCGGCATGTGAATGTTGGCATAGCGCGCGAGACCCTTCTTCTCGCCCATCGCAGCAAGGATGGCCTGGCCGAGCGCGATGGCGGTGTCTTCGACCGTGTGGTGAAAATCAACATGCAGATCACCCGTCACATGCGCGGTCACGTCGATCAGCGAATGGCGCGCGAACAACTCCAGCATGTGGTCGAAGAAGCCTACACCCGTCTTGATGTCGGCCTTGCCGCTTCCATCCAGATTGACCGACACGGACACATCCGTCTCGTTGGTGCGGCGCTTGATCTCGCCTGTGCGCATGGCGCGTGCCTCGCTTGTTTTCGTGCCGAGGCTTTAGCAGGGCTAATCTGCGCTTGCTACCCTTCAGGTGGCGGACCGTAGCGATCAAGGAAGGCTCGCGCTCTGGGCAGGGCATTGTGCAGAAACTGGTCCGGTTGTCTGAGCCATAGGCCGGGATATGTTTTTGATAGAGCTTCGTTGACGAGAACATGGACCGGCAATGGTACAAGATCGGCGTCCCAGCCCGGCCACCAGCGTCTGGCCTTTTGCCATTCGTGCTCGAGAAACCGGTCGCAGTGACTATAACCATGATAGTCAAACAGGATGTCCTTGCGGCTCACAAAGATATGGTTGCCAGTGAAACCAGCCTTCGGCCTGATCCACGTCGCGGAGAAACCAGCTTCGGGCCAGCGGGTCAGGAACGCGTAGGCGAGAACCTGGCATGCCCCGCATGCGAAGAAGACGCGGTCAGACAAAGTCCATTGCAGGACGGGGTCACCCTTGATCCCGGGTTTGAGCCTGTACATTTAAACGACTATGCAGCGGTTTGAGCCGCAAGATGAAGGCGTGATTCGCATGCAGAACGATAGTCAACTTCCCCTGATGCACGCCACCACCATCCTGATGGTGCGCAAGGGCGGCAAGGTCGTGATCGGCGGCGACGGGCAGGTGTCGCTCGGCCCGACCATCGTCAAGGCCAATGCCCGCAAGGTCAGGCTTCTGGCCAAGGGCGCGGTCATCGCGGGGTTCGCCGGTGCCACGGCTGACGCCTTCACGCTGTTCGAGCGGCTTGAGGCCAAGCTCGATCAATACCCCACGCAATTGATGCGCGCCTGTGTCGAACTCGCCAAGGATTGGCGCACCGACCGCTATCTGAGGCGTTTGGAAGCGATGCTGCTGGTGGCCGATAAGGAGGTCAGCCTCCTGCTGTCAGGCACCGGCGACGTGCTGGAGCCATCGGACGGCATCATGGCCATCGGTTCGGGCGGCAACTACGCGCTGGCGGCGGCCCGGGCGCTGGCCGACACCGACATGAATGCTGAGGCGATCGTGCGCAAAGCCATGGGCATTGCTGGCGATATCTGCGTTTATACAAACCACTCGCTCGTGATCGAGCAGCTTGATGTGGGTTGAGGGACCAAAATGACCACCTTCTCCCCCCGCGAGATCGTCTCCGAGCTTGACCGCTACATCGTCGGCCAGCGCGATGCCAAGCGCGCCGTCGCCATCGCGCTGCGCAACCGCTGGCGTAGGCAGCAGCTCACCGGGCCGCTGCGCGACGAGGTCGCGCCCAAGAACATCCTGATGATCGGGCCGACCGGCTGCGGCAAGACCGAGATTTCGCGCCGTCTTGCCAAACTGGCGGGTGCGCCGTTCCTGAAAGTCGAAGCCACCAAGTTCACCGAAGTCGGCTATGTCGGGCGCGATGTCGAATCCATCGTGCGTGATCTCCTCGAAGTCGGCATCGGGCTGGTGCGCGAAGCCAAGCGCAAGGAGGTGCAGGCCAAGGCCCGTGTCGCCGCCGAAGAGCGCATGCTCGACGCGCTGGTCGGCGTGACAGCCAGCCCGGCCACACGCGAAGCCTTCCGCAGGAAGCTGCGCGACAACGAGCTTGACGACAAGGAGGTCGAGCTTGAGCTGACCTCCGGCAGCGGCGGCAACATGCCGATGTTCGAACTGCCGAACCAGCCGGGCGCATCGGTCGGCGCGGTCAATCTCGGCGACCTGTTCGGCAAGGCGTTCGGCAAATCCGGCAAGCCGCGCCGCATGCTGGTGAAGGATGCGTTTGAGCCGCTGCTGCAGGAAGAGAGCGACAAGCTGCTCGATCAGGACGCGCTGGTGCAGGAAGCCATCCGCCAAGTCGAGGACAACGGCATCGTTTTCCTCGACGAAATCGACAAGATCTGCTCGCGCGAGGGCCGTTCCGGTGCAGATGTCAGTCGCGAGGGCGTGCAGCGCGATTTGTTGCCGCTGATCGAGGGCACGACTGTCTCGACCAAGCATGGGCCGGTGAAAAGCGACCACATCCTGTTCATCGCCTCGGGTGCCTTCCATGTCACCAAGCCGTCGGACCTTTTGCCTGAACTGCAGGGCCGCCTGCCGATCCGCGTGGAACTACTGCCGCTCGATGTCGAGGATTTCAAGCGCATCTTGACCGACACCGAATTCAGCCTGCTCAAGCAATCGGTCGCCATGATGCAGACCGAGGGGCTGACGATGGTCTTCAGTGATGAAGCCGTCGATGCCATCGCGCGTGTCGCGGTACACGTGAATTCCACCGTCGAGAACATTGGCGCGCGCCGCCTGCAGACCGTGATCGAGCGGGTGCTGGACGAGATTTCGTTCGCAGCGCCCGACCGCGACGGCGAAACCATCACCATCGATGCGGCCTATGTCGAAGCGAGGGTCGGCGACCTTTCCAAGAACACCGATTTGTCGCGGTTCATCCTGTAACGTGTCCGATCGGGTATCCCGTCTCCCTTCCGCCGCAAACCGCGTTACAGTCAACGCATGACTGACGCCTCCGGGGACAAGCCGCCGCCAGCCTCGCGCCTCGCGCGCGATTCAGCCATTGTCGGGGTGGCAACAATTCTGTCGCGCATTCTGGGCTTCGTGCGCGATATTCTGATTGCCCGTGCGCTTGGTGCCGGGCCAATTGCCGATGCTTTCCTCGTGGCCTTCCGCCTGCCCAACATGTTTCGCCGTGTATTGGGTGAAGGCGGGCTGAATGCCCCTTTCGTGCCCGTCTATCTCGGTCTCAAGGGTGAACACGGCATGGCTGAGGCGAGGCGTTTCGCCGGCGAGGCTGCGGGTAACTTCGCGGCTGTCCTGCTCATCGTTGTCGGTCTGTCCGAACTGATTGCGCCTTGGCTTGTGCTGGCACTGGCAGGCGGCTTCAGGGATGCACCGCTCACTTATCAATTGGCGCAAAGCTACACACGCATGGCCCTGCCTTTTGTCGGTTTCACGGTCATGGCCTCGCTTCTGGCTGCGTTTCTTAACGCCGAGAAGCGCTTCGCGGTCGCGG
>JBOFFB010000188.1:0-1547 GCA_051648385.1 Allobosea sp. | reverse complement strand
TCCACCGCCGGGCAAGGGTGGGGCTGCGCCTTCTTCGACAATGGTGCTCCATTCGCCGCAAGCGTCGCATTTGCCCTGCCAGCGTTGGTAGACGGCTCCGCAACTCTGACAGTTGAATGATGGGCCTCGCCGCGCCATCAGCCGCCAACATGGGTGCGCGTGTAACGCCGCCCGAGGCTTGTCAGAAGCTCATAGCCGACGGTCTTGCCGCTGACGGCCACGCTGTCGAGATCGAGCCCATCCCCGATCAGCGTCACTTCGCTGCCGCGCTCGGCGCTGCCGGCAGGCGCTTCGCTCACGTCGATGATGATCAGGTCCATCGACACCGTCCCCGCGAACGGGCATTTGACGCCACCAACCATGGCGTATCCGCCGGGCAGCACATCGGTGTAGCTGGCATTGCGCGGGAAGCCATCGGCATAGCCAAGGCAAATGGTGGCCAGCTTGCGCCGGCCTTTCGCATGCCAGCGGCCGTTGTAGCCAACCGCTTCGCCATCGCCGACGACGCGTGTTTGCAGGATGCGCGCAGTCAGCTTCACCACGGCTTTCATCGGATTGGGGTCGCCCGGAACCGGGTTGCCACCATAAAGTGCATAGCCGGGCCTTGTCAGTTGATAGGGTGGTGCGACGCCCAGAAAATGACCCGACGAGTTGAGCAGTGATTTGCTCGTATCGGGGAAAGACTCCGCAAGTTCGGCGAAGCGCGTCACCTGCCGCAGATTGGCCGGATCGTCCTGAACTTCGGCAGAACTGAAATGCGTCATCAGCAGGCCGATGGACACCTCGTCAAGCTTGCGGCTTTCCTGCAGCGAGATGGCATCATCGACGCTCAAGCCGAGGCGGTTCATGCCAGTGTCAACGTGCAGCGCCGCTGGTCCGTTGCGTCCATGGGCGATCCACTCGGCAATTTCCTCGACCGTGCTCAGAACAGGCCGTGCGGCAACGGCGTGAAAGGCAGATGCCGAACCAGGCAGCAGGCCGTTCAAGACATAGATCGTGGCATCGGCAGCCACTTTCCGCACGCGGCGCGCCTCTGAGAGGTGCGCGACGAAGAAGGTATGGCATCCCGCCCAGGTAAGCGCCGGCACGACCTGCTCGATGCCGCAACCATAGGCATCCGCCTTGACAACGGCCCCGCACTCGGCGGTCGGGACACGGCGAGACAGAAGCCGCCAGTTGTCCGCTATGGCATCAAGATCAACGGTCAGTTCCGCCCCGAATTCAGCCCCGTGATCGCTCATGTCACTCCAGCCGTTCCGGCATGTGGTCCGATGCTGCAAGATCCGAAAAACGTGTCACTTCGGCATCGAACTGCAGTTGCACGGTGCCGGTCGGACCATGGCGCTGCTTGCCGATGATCAGTTCGGCCTTGCCGTGGATCGAGTCCATTTCAGCTTGCCACTTGAAATGCTCCTCGGTTCCGGGCTTTGGCTCGCGGTTCTTCACGTAATACTCTTCGCGAAACACGAACATCACCACATCCGCATCCTGTTCGATAGAGCCGGAGTCGCGCAGATCCTGCAACTGCGGACGCTTGTCATCGCGCG
>JBOFFB010000187.1:0-1500 GCA_051648385.1 Allobosea sp. | reverse complement strand
TCGAACGGACGAAGGCCAGTCGCGACATCATTGCGGTTGCGCTGGCATCGACCGGCCGCGCAAGATTCCTGCTGCCGGTTGGCGCATTCTATCTGTTTTTCTCCGTGGATGGCATCGATGACACGCGAAAAGCCGCCTTGAGGATGATCGACGACATTGGCGTTGGCCTCGCGCCAGGCACGGCGTTCGGCGAGGACGCAGAGCGCTTCTTCCGGTTGTGCTTCGCCAGATCACCGGAGAAAGCGACGGATGTCGCCGCCCGTCTGAAGGGCTGGATCGAGACGATCTAAAAAGCCGATATTAGTAATTTAAATATGTTTAAACGATGGAACCATCGTGTTATACGTACATTCATGAACAGCTTGCAGGTCGAACCAAAGACCGCTGTGGACCCTATGTCCGCGGACTGGAGCGGTACGGCTGCCAGCCCGAGACAGAAAAAGTTTGTGGACGCTCTCGAGCAGACACGGATTTCCGGCGTTGATGCCATGGGGGCGGCGCTCGCCCACGAACTGAACCAGCCGCTTGCGGCCATGATGATCTATCTGCAGTCGCTGCAGCGTCAGGTTCAGCGTTCGCCTGTGGCGATCGATCCTATCTTGCGAGAGCTGGCCGATAAATCGCTGCGGGAAGCCGAGCGTGCCAGCGAGATCGTGCGCAGGATGCGTCGCTTTACCTCGCGCAGCGAACCTGATCGGCAAATGGTCGACATCAACGCGGTTGCCGAGGAGAGCATCGAAGTCGCTCTTGCCGGTATCTCGCGCCCGCCGCTGGTCGAGCGCCGTCTGATGGCAAACCTGCCGCCGGTTGCCTGTGATGCAAGCCAGGTGCGCCAGGTGATGGTGAATTTGCTGCGAAATGCCGTGGACGCAACGGGCAATCGCCCACGTCCCCAGGTGACAGTAACGACATTGACCGCCGATGGTCTTGTCCACTTCAATGTCGAGGACAACGGCCCCGGTGTCGATCCGCGCATCGTCGGGCGGCTGTTCAAGGCCTTCGAGACCAGCAAGCCGCAAGGCATGGGGCTCGGACTTGCTATTTCCAGAATGATTGCTCAAAATCATGGCGGAGATCTTGTGCTGGAATCCGGGGGAACGGGAAACGGCGCTTGTTTTGGTCTTCGCCTGCCGCTCAGGTAGACTGTCGAAAACAAAAAGATGCATCAGTGGGCCAGGTACCCCACTGCTTTCATAAAAGAGGTGGGGAAATGCTGAATTCAGTCAAGCAGACAAATGAAGTCTTTGTTGTCGACGACGATCCCGCCGTGCGTGATGCGCTCACGATGGCGCTGCGTGCAGAGGGTTATGTTGTCGAAAGCTTCAGGGATGCAACGGCGCTGCTCAATGTGGTGCGTATGCGCTCGCCCGCTGCCATCGTCCTGGATGTGATGCTTCCGGACAAATCTGGCATTGATGTGCTCAAGTCACTGAAGGCTGAAAACTATCCTGTTCCGATCATCATGATCACCGGCCACGGAGAAATCCCGATGGCGGTCGA
>JBOFFB010000186.1:0-3979 GCA_051648385.1 Allobosea sp. | reverse complement strand
TTCCTGGATGGACCCCAGGCACAGCTCGACCGCATTGCTCGGGCTGTCCACAACGGCAAGAAGGCGATCATACTTGGCGGGTTCGTTGACGAGGCGAGCAGTGCCCCTCAGGACATCAGCCGGCGGGTCGTCAGGATGGGCGGCGAGGATAACGCCTGCCTCTTCCGCCACCGGCACAAGAGCACGCAGGAAATCTTCCAGCCTGCTCCAGAGCTCCTCTTTCGAAACATTTACGGCACGTGCGCCTTCCCGCTCCTGTCGATATCGCATGTTCCAGACGACGCCATCAGGGATCGGCGCTTCGAGATCAATCAGGCTGGCATCGAAACCAACAGACATTGCGCCGCCGCGCGCAAACGGACCCCGTTGCCAGCCCCACACCCCGGCGATCGAAAAGTTATAGCCGATGCAGGGGATGCCAGCTGCGCCAGCATCGCGCACAAGACGTTTCAACCCTTCGATTTGCGCGGCCTTTTCAGGACCGTCGAGCAAGATGTCAAACCAGAAACGCGGCGAGAAATTCTCGATTCCTGCGAGCTCCAGACCGTGCTCGCGCACGAGGCTGACAAGGGTCGTCATTTCTTCGCGTGTCCAGAGCGTGTCGGTGGAGCAGTCTCCCCAGCCACGTACATCGTCGCCCGCCGATAATGTCGGACTGGCACCACGGAAATAGTTTGTCAGATGTGCGATGATGTGGGTCGCACCGGCCTGCCGTGCGAAGCGCAGGTTTTCGGGTGTCAGCTGCTCTCGGTACAGCCCCAATCCTATCTTCATGACGTCTTCCTGGCACCCGCGAACGATGTGGCCGCGAGGATCGTTCCAGCTTCTGCGACGGGACGATCTTCAGTTTGAAGACGAAGGTATTGAGCACCGACGGTATGGTGGTCTGACAATCGTTGCCGAAGCGCTTCAACGTTGCCTGCCTCAAGCGCAGCGACTATCTTCTCATGGTCGATCATCGCCCGCTCGCCACCGCCGCCGCGCGATTTCCCAAGCCGCATGATCTGCTGGATCGGGCTTGAAAGGACATCGTAAATCCTCGCAGCTGTCTGGTTGCGCGACACGCGGATGAAAGCCTGATGAAACTGGAGATCGATCACGCTCAACGTCTCTGCGTCCTTTGTTGAGGACATGCGCCCATTGAGCCGACGGAAAGCGGCAATATCCGCAGGAGTTGCATGCGTGACCACTTCCGCTGCCAGGCCAGCCTCCACGATCGTGCGGAAAAGCTGAACATCGCGGAAGGTACCGATATCGTTCTCGAACTTGAACGACAGGATGTTCATCATGGCCTCGACAGACCTGTCGACCACGCGCGCCCCGCGCTTGTTCTTGGTCTCGACAATCCCGTAAGCCTCGAGCTTGCAGATTGCCTCGCGCACTGTGTTACGACCCACGCCGAACTGATCGGCCAGGTCGCGTTCAGCGGGCAGATCGTCTCCTACTTTCAGCTGGCCTGTTTCTATCATTGCGCGGAAACTGCCGATGATGCCGTCAACCACGGACGGTGTCGAAGGTTTGAAGAAGAATGGCGAGCGCTCGGGCATCATCAAGGGTTCAACTTCGATTTTGTGGTTGGACCAAGCTTGGGGCCACTGCGAGGGCGAGGCAATAGCCGGATCGCTGATTTCCTGTTTTGGCAAACTCAATGCGTCGGGAATACCGGATTCATCGAAGAATTCAGGGAAATTCACGGCAAGCCGGGGCAACGCACTGAGAATCTCCCTCAAATGTTCGCGCATTGCGTTCTCGGAAGCGTCCGGATTTCCGGTACGAAGCGCCGTGACGATGGCCTCGTGTTGGCGAATGAGCAGGCGTATGGGGGAGGCTTCCTGCAAACTGAGAAACCGCACGCGGTCGGTTTGGGCCCTTGCCCCCTCCACCACGCGCATGGCGTAGTCGCACTCGACGCAATCGGCAATCGCCCTGTGGAACGCCTCATCCAGTGTGTAAAAATGCTTGATGTCGAGCTGATCCGCGACACGTTTCTGCTCTGCGACCAACGCGTCGAGCCGCGCCAGACCCTGCGCATCAATCCGGGTCGCAGCGCTGCGCACAATGGCGCACTCGATCGCCTCCCTGACGAAGCGCGCGTTGAGAACCTCGCGCATCGAGATTTTCACGACAAAACTGCCGCGACTCGGCAAGATCTGCAACAAACCGACCTCTGCCAGTTTGATGAACGCCTCGCGGACTGGTTGCCGGCTGACGCCATAGCGCTGGGCAATCTCTTTTTCAGACAGCGCTTCGCCTGGCTTCAAGCGCATCTCGATGATGGCCTGCCGCAGGATCGCAATGATCTGGGGCACGATAGGTTCGGCAATACGCAGTGTATGCTCGCTCATGCAGCCAGTCCTGTCGTCGCAGTGCCGTCAAAAGAGATCGTGCAATCGCGCTTGCCGGGGCGGAATTGCATCATGTTTTCCCGCTTGCGTTTGATGAAGTCAGAGGTATCATACCGGTATGGTGGTGTACTTCAAGAGCAACTGTCATGCTTGCCAGGCAGACGCGGAACGTGGTGATCGTGGGTGCCCGGAGCTGTTCCGGTTGCGATGCGGTCTCAAAAAAATGAAGCCAATAACCGGGAGGATTTCATGATCGGACTTGTTCGCCGAAGCCTTTGCGCCCTGCTTTTGGGGGCATCAGTATTGGTTTTGCCATCAACGGCCATTGCCCAACAGCAGCTCAACGTCAACACGGCGATCGGTCGCGACGATCCGATTTTCAAGGGTCTCGAGCGCTTTCGTGATCGCGTTGCAGAGCGCTCCAAGGGACAACTGACAATCCGGCTTTTCCCCGGCTCGCAGCTCGGCAAGGATGAGGATGTGCTGGAGCAGGCCCGCGCCGGCGCGAATGTCGCGGTTGTGGTGGATGGCGGGCGCCTTGCGGTATTTGTCAAAGAATTTGGCATCCTGGGAGCGCCCTATCTTGCAGATGGCTTTGCCGGTGTGCGCAAGGTTGTGACATCGCCGATGTTCGAGGGTTGGGTACAGCAGCTGCGCAAGACGTCCGGCCACCAGATTCTTTCGTTCAACTGGTGGGCGGGTGACCGGCATCTCATCACCAACAAGCCGATCAAGGTCCCGGCTGACCTTTCGGGGTTGCGTCTCAGGACACCGGGCGCGCCTGTCTGGATGGAAACGGTTCGTGCCATGGGTGCGACGCCGACACCGATGGGCTGGAGCGAGGTCTACCCTGCCATGCAGCAGAAGGTGATCGACGCGCTGGAGGCGCAGCATCCTGCGACCATTGGCTCGAAGCTCTTCGAGGTCGCGAAGCACCTGACCAAGACCAGCCACTTCAATCTGATCACCGGTGTCGTCACCAGCGCGGCGTGGTTCGACAAGCTCTCGCCGGAGCTGCAGACGATACTGCGTGAGGAATCGCTCGCTGCCGGCGACTGGGCCTCGAAAGCGACGGAGGACTCCCTCGCGGGCTACGAGGAAGCAATGAAGAAGGCCGGTATGACCATCGCCGAGATCGACAAGACACCGTTCATCGAGGCGACGAAGGGGGTCTATGAGAAGCTTGGCTACCAGCAGCTCCGGCTCGATGTCGAAAAATTGCTGAAGCAGCCTTAGCTGATCCGGCTGACGACCGTCATAGTCGCACCATCCCCCGGCATCCGCATCTCGGGTGCCGGGTGTAGCTTTCCCCGCATCCGGAACCACACCCATGCCCGAATGGTACAGTCGGCTTGAATTCGCTGTGTCGAAAGCGCTTCTCGTTGCGATCACGATGCTGGTGTTTGTTGCCGCCATCTCGCGGTTCATCGGCTCGCCGGTGGAATGGTCCGACGACATGGCGCAGCTGCTTTTTGTCTGGCTTTGCATGTTCGCCGCGAACCGCGCGATGCGGCTGAAGATGCACATGGCGATGGACTATGCGATCAAGCGCCTCACCCGCACGCCGCGCTGGATTTTGGAGCTCTTGAATGGCGCGCTAATTCTAGCCTTCCTCCTGATCCTTGCCTCGTCGG
>JBOFFB010000185.1:0-13713 GCA_051648385.1 Allobosea sp. | reverse complement strand
CGTCCAGATACGTTACTGAGAGAGCCATCAGATGCCGTTCCTGCGTGTCTTTCAGGCGCGACAGGACAGCGTTGGTGATCACGATGCTGACCACAAGCATGAACACGGCGACCAGCGTGGGAGCCTTGAAGGCCAGCGGCCAATGACGGGGGTTGATCTCAAACCTCGATTGTCTCGCGCTCGCCATCATCCCGCCCGCCTGACGATGTCGACGCGTGCAGCAATGCCATCGAACAGGGAGGGGTCTGCCCGCGCAAAACCGTCGAGCCGCAACAAATCGAGCACGCGGCGTCCGACCGGATCACCGGCCATGTCGTAAAGCGCGGCTTGCAACTTTGCGATCCGTGCGCTTCCAGCATTCAGGCTTGACGTTGCGACTGGAGGGAAGCCCATCCAGTCCGATTTCCAGACAACTTGGGTACGTCCGGTCAATTGCGGCTCGGTTTCGGTCATCACCTCCCAGACATAGCCATCGACACTGCCAGACTGGGCCAAACCGGATGCGACCGCGCGCACAACGTTGCGATGGCCGTAGGTAAAGAAGCTTCGGGAAAAGAAGGCATCAGGGCGCAAGCTGCGCTCGGCAAGCAGCGACCTGGTGACGAGGAAACCGGAATTGGAATCGGGGTCCGAAAATGCATGCGTATCGCCTCTGAGATCGTTGATGTCCGAGGACGACCTGCCTGCAGAGGTGATAAGATACGATTGATACGAGTTGCGCCCCCGCCAGACAGGTACTGCCACCAACTCAAGGCGAGGCCGATACGCCACAAACGGAAAGCCGCAGATCCAGGCAGCATCAATCTGCCCTGCGACGAGCTGAGATGTAATCTCCTGATAGGTGCGCTTGAGGACAAGCTTCACCTCCGTGCCCATCGCTTTGGACAGGTAGGCCTGCAATGCCTCCAGCAGGACCAGATCGGATGTCAGAAAGACCGGCGTCAGGCCGAATGTGAAGGTTTGGTTTGCCTTCGCAACTGCATGCATAGCAAAGCTGGCAGCAACGGAAACAGCACCATACAGCAGACCCCGACGGGCAACGCAAAGTTTTGTCCGGCCTTCTGTCGAACAAGGCGCGCTAAATGCAAGCTTCCGGTCCATTCTCCTCCCGCCATTCTTTTTAATTTTACTCAGGTTGCGGGAATTCGCCTTTGGCGTCAAACGACGTGCCGGCGACGACGTGTGACGGGCTCGACAACAACGCGCTCAACATGCTGGCAATTGGGCCAGACGCCATGTCAAAAGCACTGTGCAAGTGCGTGGCTCGACGTACGCAATGTCACATTACGTCCGCAGTTCGGATACCTTAAGGGGTCGTTTTTTGCCGGACGAGTATCCGCTAAGGGCGCATTGCCGAAATTGACTGCATGCATTGATCTGGAAACAGCACCTCAATAATGCGGCCTTTTGAGACATAGCCTTTCACAGAGTTCGCCGTCGGCTTCGTCCGTGAACCTGCCCGCAGACCGGAATCCCAGTTTCGCCAGCACGCGCAGCGATGCTGCGTTACGGGACGCAACTTCAGCTACGACTTCTGGGAACTCGAACGTGTCAAAGCCATAGCGCAATAACTCCCGCGCCGCCTCGGTCGCTAGCCCATGGCCCCAATGTGCGCGTGAGAGGACGAATGATAGCGCGGGCTCTGAGATCGACAGAGAAATCGTGCCGATACTTTCCTCAACGGCGGTCCGGTCGATGCTCCACTGAAAGCGGGTTCCAAGTTCAACTTGGCGGCGTGAACGGGCGAGCCATTCTTGTCCTGCGGAAACGTCATCTGGGACAGGATCACCGGCAAGCGAGGCCGCTTCGCGGTCTGTCGCCCTCGCGAACCAAGCTGGAATGTCCCGCTCAGCAGGAGCGCGCAGGATCAGCCTTTCGGTCTGGATGGTCGGTGTCGGTTTTTGCACGACATCCTCTGCGGTTACGGCTCTGAGATTATGCTGTTATCGTCCTAAAGAACCAAATTCACCTCGCAATGAGACCGACGCGACGATCTCACCTTCAATGGGCTTGTCATTTTCAAAAGGTCAATATAATAAACAGATAAATGGAGGAATTGATGCGCGCAGCTGTTGCCATCTCTATTCTCGTGTTGGCGACCTCGGGCGCAGGCGCCCAGACGGCCAAGTCGCAGGATCGCGTCGCAGCCATGCCGCCCGCATCGCTTGCTGCCGGCCAGGACGGCGTCCTGCGGCCCGTCAATTTGCCCGATCAGCTTCCGCAGGTCATTCCCGCACTTCCCCTCGCTGACGGCTCTCCTGTCCCGAACGGTGGCAGTAGCCCAACGAATATCTACCACCCCTGCCCCGGCGCGCTGGCCCTAAATCGCGACGCTGCGCGCGACCTCGTTATGCGCATCGCCACCCAGGAAAACTTCTTCCCCGATTTCGTGCAATCCGTCGCCAGAATCGAGAGCGCCTTCGTCTCCAACGCGTTCTCCGGCCGGGCCTATGGTCTGATGCAGCTGACGCCCGCGACGGCGGAGCGCTTCAAGGTCGATATTTGCAATCCGGAAGATAATGTGCGCGGCGGCGTCCGCTTCCTCCGCCATCTCCACGCGCGCTTCCGCAATCCCTTCTATATCCTGGCAGCCTACAACGCCGGCGAGCAGGCATTGATCGAGCGGAACGGGCTGCCACCTTTCCCCGAAACCCTCACTTACATCGCCAGGGTGATGGACGACTTCTACGAATGGCCAGCCATCGCCAACAGCAAGCGCAGCGCCGAGGCTGTCGCTCCCGAGGCCCGCGATCGTGCTCTGGCTGAGCGCCCCCAAAGAACCGGAATCACGACGGCCTCGCTGCCCGCTGAGCGCCGCCGGTCGCGCAGCGGGGCATCTGCATCGGCCGAGCCGGGCCCCGTCGACTGGAGGAGCGGTTTCGTGGCGAGTTTCGACTGAGGTCTGAGCACGGAAAGGAGCATCCCATGGCAAGTTTGATGACGCGTCTGTCGCGTTTGTTCATCATAGCGCAGTGCGTGCTCATCGGTTTGCACTCCAGCGCCTATGCCAACCAGCTCCAGCCGGTGCAGAGCACGTTGCAGCGGCTTGTCCAGACGCTGACCGGTCCGATCGCCACCTCGCTTGCGATCCTCGCCGTGATCGCCGCCGGCTTCCTCGCGTTTGTCGGACGTCTCACCTGGTTCTTCGCCGGCAGCATCATCTTCGGCATCGTGCTGGTCTTCGGGTCAGCCCAGATCGTGTCGTTCTTCCAGTCCGCCGTCGGCGGAGGTGGCGGAGGCTGAGAAAGGGAGTTTATCTCATGGACGAACGCGACCTCGAAGAACCGCTGATCACGCCCCTGGTGAAGCCGTTGACGGTGTCGCCGACGATCCTTGGCGTACCCTACTCGTATTTCATGTTCACGGGGGTTTGCACGGCGGTGATCTTCCTGGCCACCAAGAACCTGTGGTTTCTGACCTCCTGCCTGCCGATCTACGCCACGGGGCGTATCCTCACCCTCAAGGATCACCGCATCTTCGACATCCTCGGCATCCGGTTCCGGCGCTGCCCACCGCGCAGCCGGGCGTTCTGGGGTGCGGACAGCTACACGGTATAAGGCGAATGGTCGCGCGCGCCCTCATCAACGAGCTGACCTTCGGCCGTGTGGCAAGCCGGGAACTGCCCGTGGCGCGGCATGTCCCTTATCTGCGGCATCTCCAGGACACCGTCATCAAACTGAACGACGGCGTGCTGATGACCGCCCTCAAGCTCGACGGCTTCTCCTTCGAGACGGCGGATCAGTCCGAGCTCAATGTCCGGCTGCTCGCCCGCAATGATTTCCTGCGCACGCTCGGCAACTCCCGGTTCGCGCTGACATCGCATATCATCCGGCGCGAGGTGTTTCCGACGATCCCGTCCAGCTTCGACAACGCGTTCTGCCGCGAACTCGATGAGCGTTACATGGCTTCGTTGGCTACGAAGCGGATGTTCGTCAACGACATTTACCTCACCCTGCTCCGCCGCAATATGCAGGGCCATGTCGGCACCTTCGACGTGATGATGAAGCGCCTGATGGACAAGCGTGACGCATCAGGCGAATCCGTCGATGAACAGACCGCCCTCACCGAGCTGCTGGAGGCGACGGCGGCTCTGAAGCAGAGCCTCGGGCCATACGGTGCGCGGTCGCTTGGCGTCATCAAGCGCGACGGCGTCTGGATGTCGGAGCCGCTCGAGTTCCTGGTGCAGTTGCTGAACGGCGCCCTGCCCCGCCCGATGCCCTTGCCGCGCATGCCGCTTTCCGAGGCGCTGGCGACCAAGCGCATCTCGTTCGGGAGGAATGCCATCGAGATCAAGGGCGCATCGCCAGCCGATAGCCGTGTCGGCGCCATGCTCTCGGTCCGGGAATATCCGGCCTATACCGGCCCCGGCTCGATCGACAACCTGCTCGCCGTCCCTCACGAGTTCATCGTCACCCAGTCTTTCGGCATCGTCGACCGCGCCGAGGCGCTCTCGACCATCAATCTCATCGACCGCCAGGTCGACATGTCGGATGAGGCCGGCACCATCGTCGCCGAGCATCTGGCCGAGGCCCGCGACGAGCTCTTGGGTTCCGCTGCGCTCTATGGCGAGCACCATATGAGCGTCTTCTGCCTTGGGCGCTCCATGCCTGACCTGCAGGCCTGCGTCACAGCCGTCGGCGGGGCGCTTACCGATCGCTCGATGCTCTGGACGCGTGAGGATCTCAATTGCGAGCCGGCCTTCTGGGCCATGCTGCCGGGCAACTTCGGGTACATAGCACGGCGCAGCCTGATCAGTTCGAAGAACCTCGCCGGGTTCATCTCGATGCACAACTACGCTTCGGGACGGCAGATGGGCGGACATTGGGGCTTGCCCATCTCGATCCTCGAGACCTCCTCGCAGACGGCCTATTTCTACAACCACCATGTCCGCGACATCGGCAACTTCACCGTCGTCGGCCCGACCGGGTCCGGCAAGACGGTGTTCATGTCCTTCATCTCGGCGCAGACCCTGCGCATCACGCCCCGGCCAAAGCTCGTCTACATCGACAAGGACCGGGGAGCCGAGATCTTCATCCGCGCCATGGGCGGGCAATACGAGGTGCTCACCCCCGGCGATCCCACCGGCTTCAACCCGTTGATGCTGCCGGACAACGGGTCCAACCGCGAGTTCCTGTTCCAGCTCTTCAGCTTCATGCTGAAGCCCCCGAGCGTGCAGGAGACATTGTCGGCCTCTGAGCAGCAGGTCATCCGCAACGCGGTCAACACAGTTCTGGCTGGCGGTCCTGATGGTCGCACACTGCCCGAGTTTGCGACGCTGCTGCGTGGTCGCCTGCGCCAGAACGAGGGGGATTTGATGTCACGGCTCAACGCCTGGGTCGCGTCCGACCAGAAGGGGTGGCTCTTCAACAATCCTGCCGACAATTTCTCGGTCACCTCGATCTTCGGCTTCGACATGACGAGGGTGCTCGATCTGCCCGACATCAGGACAGCGGCGCTGATGTACATCTTCCACCGTATCGAGGAGCTCTTCACCGGTGATCCGGTGATGATCTTCATCGACGAAGCGTGGAAGATGCTCGAAGATCCGGAGTTCGCGTATTTCATCAAGGACAAGCTGAAGACCATCCGGAAGAGGAACGGCATCGTGGGTCTGGGCACCCAGACCGCCAAGGACATCGTCAAGTCGCCGGACGCCGCCACGATTATCGAGCAGTCGCTTACCAATATCTTCTTCCCAAACGCCAAGGCCGATGACGAGAGCTATGCCGAGGCTTTTCGCTTGAGCCACCGCGAAGTCGCCTGGATCCGCGAGAACGTGCCCGAGGGACGCCAGTTCCTGATCAAGTCCGGGCAGGATTCGGTGATCGCCCGGCTTGATCTGTCCTCCATGCCGGACCTCATCCGCGTCCTATCGGGCCGGACCGAGACGCTTGCCGAGTGCCAAACCTTGCGCGAGCGCCATGGTGACGATCCGGCGGCGTGGCTGCCGGCGTTCCTTGGGAGGGCGGCATGAAACTGTGGCAAACTCTCGCGATCATGGTCGTTCTGGCGGCAGGAGGTATGCCAGCACTGTCCGCCGTGCCGACGCGCGATCAGGCAATCCTGAACCAGCGCACCGAGACCTCCACGGTGAAGGTCCGTCTTCTGGACACGACGCGGAAGACCGAGACCAACGCCAAGGGCATCCGCTGCGCGACCACCACGGGCCAGCGCGGCACGACGCGGGATACGACGCAACCGGTCCCGCCGAACGGCGGTGACCAGCGCGTCCGGCAGTTCGATCCGGGCATCCAGCGTGCGCCAGACACAACAAGCGGTCCTGCCGGCAATCCCCCCACCAACGCCAGCCGCAACGCGCAGCAGCGCACCCTGATGGACGGAACATCGACCGTGGTCGGCGGCACCGAGACGCAGCAAGCGATCATCCCGGCAACACAACAGCAGTACCGGCAGATGACCACGGGGGTCGGGACAGCGCCGACCGTCATGGGCGCGCTCGACCAGAACAGCGCCGTGCGGGTCCAGAACGGCATCACCTGGAACCAGACCACGCAATCCGCCAATCTACTGGTTCAGGCGCTCAACACCGCCAACCTGTTCAATGTCGGGCAACTCAGCGCCGGTGCTGGCGGGATGGCAACCGGCCTGCCCTCGCCAACCCCGACTGGCGGCGGGATGTGCGCAGTGGGTTTTGTCGGTCGCGGAACGACCGACGATCCCTGCCGGCCAGCTGCTCCGGTCTGTGCGACCACGCCACCGGGTGTCACGCCAGACCCGGCCTGCGTCTCGCAGCGCTTCATCGACAACCGCGGCAACGTCGCGACTTATCTCGGCGGCGTCCAGGACACGTCACTGACCATGTTCATGACAACGCCAGCAGCACCCGTCCCATCACCCGTGTCGCCCCTGCCACCCGCTTTCGACGTCACGGCGGCGCTTCACGCTGAACAGTAAGCCAAAGGAGGAGAGAACCATGTTTCATCGGCAAAAGATCATCGGCGCTTTCTTTATCGCAGCGCTCCTCTGGAACGGTGCGACCCAAGCGCAGGTGCCCGTCAATGACGCGGCCAACCTCGCCAAATCCACCGAGATCGCCAACACCACGAACGATATCCTCACGGCGTCCCGCGACATCATGCAGAACACCCAAAGGACGCTGCAGGCCGTGACCGGTGATCGGACGGGGCAAGCGGGGCAGCTCGCCAGCATGGCGCTCGGCGGCGGCTTCTCGATGGGCCAGGCCCCGTCGCTCGGTTCGTTGCTGTCAGGCGGCCCGCTCTCGTTTCAGGGCATGGGGTCATCACAGGGGATGGTCTCACAGCTGATCAACGGCCTGCAGCTCGTCCAGTCGCTATCTGGCCTGATCAACGGCCAGCGTACCGGCAACGACCAGGGCTACCGAAATTCCGTGAACTTGGCCGCGACGATGGCTGGCATGGTCTCGTCCACTCAAGGTGCGATTCAGACGCGCTCCCAGGCCTTCACCACAGGAGGCCAACAGATTGGTTCGGCGCCCGATCTCAAGGGATCGGTCGACCAGAACACGCAGGTCCAGATCCAGACCGGCCAGACCATTAACGAGCTGACCGGTGTCGTGAACAATGCTGTCGCGGCGACCAACCAGCAGAACCTCGAACGTTTGCAGCTGCTGTCCTCAACGGCACGCGCCATGTCCATCACGCCTGGGCGATGACGGGGGAGCTGTGATGGGCGGGCTCGCAAACATCGTTGTCCGTGTTGTGATCATGTCCGCGCTTGCGGCGGCTCTTGGCGGATGCGGCTATCGCGAGCTCAAGGCGCCGTGTGGTCCGGATGAAGGCCAACCGGCAGCGGCTGCCTCGGCGTTGGCCTATGCGCCTGTCACTTCACCACCCATGACGGGCTCGCCGCTCGACCGGCTTGCAGTCGCCAGCATCCCTGTTGCCGACCCATGCGGGCCGCTTCGGCCGATCAATGGCGGCAGGACGATTGTGCCCGGTCCCGCAGGCGGTGAACCGCCATGAACTTCACGGTCGACACCTTCCTGCAACGTGTCGACCAGATCGGCACGACCTTCGTGCAGAATGCCTATCAGCAGCTGGCGCAGGCGCTGACCGGTGCGGGTGCTGGCGGCAGCGGCATCAATGTCGCGGCGCTGCTCCTCACCCTTTACGTCATCTTCTGGGGCTTCGGCCTCTGGTTCGGCACAGCGCGCGGCGGGCCGCTCGAAGCCGTATTTCGCCTGTTCCGGGTGTTCCTGATTTACACGATGGCGACCTCGTGGTCGGACTTCCAGGTCTTCGCCTATGCCTTCTTCAATGACACCCCGAGCGCCATCGGCAATGCCATGCTGGGCGCAGTGTCTAGCGCCAACAACACCGGGCTCGGCGTCAACCTGACTTCGGTCAACGCCGTCCAGAACGCGCTGACCAATGTCTGGAACACCACCCTCAACCTCGCCAACGCCTTCACCCAAAACGCTGGCTACCTCTCCGCCGGTCCTTACGTCTTCGCCGGCATCATGGTCGTCGCGGTGGCGCTGCTCATCGCCTATGCGGTCTTCGTCATCACGCTCGCCAAGTTGTTCATGTGGTTGCTGCTGGCGCTGGGACCCATCTTCATCATCCTGCTCCTGTTCGGCTTCACCTCAGCCTTCTTCTCCGGCTGGATCCGCACGATCGTGCTGTATTTTGTGGTGCAGGTGCTCATCTACGCCTTCCTTGCCTTCTTTCTGGCGCTCTCGCAGCAGTATTTCGATGCCGCCTTGGGTGTCGCCACCAACCAGACCGCGACCTTCGGCAATGTCGGCCCGATCATCGTTGTGGCGCTGATCGGCTTCTTTCTCCTGATGCAGATCCCCACCGCCGCCGCCAACATCGTTGGTGGTTTTGCGCTTGGCGTCCCGTCGATCAGGCGGGGCCTTAGCAACGCCTCGGCAGCGGCAAGCGGCATCATGGGAGGTGCCCGCGCCACGCGCGATGGCCTCCAGCGCTATACCGGACGCCTGACCACCACAGAAAAACAGCAGGCCCGCATCGTCGGCCGCCGCATGCTGGCGCAGCGCAGCTATCTCGACACGGCAGAGGCGCGGCAGATCCAGTCGCAATTGAGCCGCCGCGAGGCATCGCGGACGCCCGCGCAGGGATCAAGGGGGTGACGGCGAGGCAAGGACGAGATCACGAGGAAAGAGAGAACGACGTGACGAAGTAACCCTGGAGGCTTGGGACTGACGGCTGGCCCGTCCTGCCCGGACATGTACAAGAGGCGGCGGACAGAGCCATGGCGGCAAGTGCGATCGAGGCCAAAACAGCGGAAGCACAACCGGTCGAAGCCGGCTCGGCGTCCGATGCCGGGCTGCACACCTACTACAGGGACGGCGCGACGTGGGAGACCGCGATTTCGCGCCGGAATGCCTTTTCGCGCGCCATCGCCTGGACAGTCGCCCTGATCATGACCGTGATCGCCGTGGGCAGCATCACGGCGCTCGTTTTCGCTTTGCCGCTGAAGAGCTATGAACCCTACATGATCGTCGTCGACCGCTCGACCGGTTTCGTCGAGGTCAAGCGCCCGATCGCGCAGGACCCACTCAATCCAGACGAAGCCATCACGATGTTCAATGTCGTGCGCTATGTCCGGTCCCGCGAGACCTATGATCCCCGCGCGCTCAAGGATAACTTTGATCTCGCGCAATTGCTCTCCACCGGCGACGCGCAGCGCGAGCTCACGGAGATCTTCTCGCCGGGCAATCCCAACAACCTCGTCAAGCTCTATGGCGCGAACACGGTCGTCGCCGTCACGATCAAGTCGGTGACGTTTCCGAACACGCGCACAGCGCTGGTGCGCTTCTCGACGGAGGAAAAGCGCAGCACGGGCCTCACCACCCGCCATTGGCAGTCGCTGGTCCGGTTCCGCTACACCAGCGCCCCGGCCCGCAACGAGTTCCGCTTCGAGAACCCGCTCGGTTTCCAGGTGCTGGAGTACCGCCGCGACCAGGAGACCGTTCCGTCGCCTGCTTCTGTCCTTGGCCCCGCCCCCGCCCAGACGACCGGAGCGCCGGTGCAATGAGAGGATCGCTCGCCTGTCTCGCCGTTGCTCTGAGCATCGGCCAATTCTTCAACGCCAGCACGCTTCTGGCCGACACGCTGCCGCGTCCGGGGCCGAAGGACAACCGTATCCGTTATGTCGCCTACAACCGCGACCAAGTTGTCGTAATCGACGTGACCTTCGGCGCGTCCACCATGATCGTGTTCGAGGAGGACGAGAAGATCGAGACGCTCGGGGCCGGTGACGCGCTCGGGTTCAAGATCGAACCGAACAAGCGCGGCAATGTCCTGTTCGTGAAGCCCGGCGAGAAGGATGCGCTCGCCAACCTCAACGTGCTGACCACCAAGCGGCAATATGTGTTCGTGCTGCGCTCCGGCTTCCGGCCAATCCGCAACCAGGTCTTCGCGGTCCGCTTCACTTATCCCGACACCGCAATGACGCAGCAGGATCTGGACGAAGCGCGAAGGCGGGTCTCCGAACCCAACCTGCGCAATCTCAACGTCGCCAACGCCAACACCGACTATGCCTACAAGGGCTCCTCCGCCAACAAACCCTCGGTGATTTTCGACGATGGCACCAAGACCTTCTTTCGGTTCGAGGGGCAAGGTTTGGGACAAGTCCCCGCGATCTACATCGTCGACCGGCAGCGCAACGAGAGCCTGGTCAATTTCCGGCGCGAGGGACCGTATCTCGTCATCGACCGGGTCAACTACCAGTGGACCCTGCGCAATGGCGACGAGGTCACCTGCGTCTTCAACCAGCGCCTCACCAATGTCATTGAGCCGACCGGGGTCGAGCCCTTCGCGCCGCAGCGCGTTGGTGAGGCGGTACGTCGGCAGGATGCGACAAGACCAGCGCCGGACAGCACGACGCGAGGGAGGCCCTGATGCCGACACCCGAACAGTGGCGACAGCTTGATCTCGATGCCGCGGCCACTTCGGCCGTCGCGCGCTCGCAATCGCAGGTCGGCACGTTCCTGAAGGTGATTGTGCCCCTCGGTGCGGTCCTGCTCGCGGGCTACATCATCTATGCGGGGACGCGTGATCCAAGGCCGTCCTTCATCCGGCCGGACAATGAGGAATTCCGCACAACGCAGTTCCCGGCACCCTCGCTCGGCGAGCCGCCGCCGCAGCGCAACCAGGGTACGATTGTCATTCCCCCTGCCCCGCCGCCGCTGCCACCGGAGATGCCACCGGCTCCGATCGCGCCACCCGCGATGTTGTCGCCGCCCCCTCCTCCGCCGGAACCGCCGGCACCAATTCTTGCTCAGCCCGGACTGCGGAACGTGCCGCCCGCCGATGACAGCGAGGCAAGGCGGCTCGCCGAAGAAGAGCGCAGGCGCTGGGAGCGTTTTCGTGCTTCGAGCATCGTTGTAGATCAGGGTGGCGAGGTGGCACTTGGGGCGGATGGCACGCGCATTCCGGGGCCGGGTGGGGACCAGATCCCACGTGATCAGGAGACCGATCCGAACCGGCGTTTCCTGAACCAGACCGCTGCGGCTGGCGTCGAGACCGCGCAGGCCTCGCAAAACCGGCGGATCGATGCGCTCGTACCGCAGGGCACGATGATCCGGGCTGTCCTCGAGAATGCCGTCGTCTCCGACCTGCCCGGCATGGTGCGCGCCGTGACCACGGAAGATATCTGGTCCTTCGACGGGCGGCGCATCCTCATCCCATCGGGCTCCCGCCTCATCGGCGACTACCGCTCCGCGATCGCGCGCGGCCAAACCCGCGTGTTCGTGATCTGGACGCGGATGCTGCGCTCGGACGGTGTTTCGGTTCAGCTGGGTTCGATCGGAACCGACGATCTCGGCCGCACCGGCAACAGCGGCTACGTCGACAACAAGTATCTCGAGCGCTTCGGCGCAGCGATCGTGCTGAGCGTGGTCGGCGCGGCCTCGCAGTTCATCGCGGGTCTTGGCGTGCGCGACACCAGCACCACCAATGGCCCGACCATCACGGTCACCGATCCGGTCACAGGCATCAGCACGACGACCCAGCCGGGTGGGAATAGTAGCAGCGGACTTTCGCAATCCGACCGGGCCCGCCAGATCGCGGCGCAGACCACGAGCCAGACGCTGACACAATTGGCGCAGGAGGCGCTGCGCGACTCAATCAACATCCCGCCGACGATCTATCTCGACCAGGGCACGAGGGTGATCGTGTTTGTGCGCCGGGATCTCGATTTCTCGGCCCTCTATCCCGATCCTGTCCGCGAGGCTTTGAGGGAGATCCAGCGTGAACGCCAGCGCGCGCCATAACCCTGGAACGGGTTCGGTCTATCTCGACCGGGCGCTCGAACCGCTACGGCCCTGGCTCGATGACCCGCGCGTCGTCGAAATCGTCGCCAACGGGCCCGGCACCGTCTTCGTCGAAGTCATGGGCGAACCGGCCATGCAGCGGCATGAGGTGCCAAGGCTGACGGTCGCCGAGATCCGGCATCTGTGCGAGCGCGTCGCCGGCGCGACCGACCAGGCCGTCAACGAGGAGCATCCGCTGCTCAGCGCTGCGTTGCCGACCGGCGAGCGGTTCCAGGGCGTGCTGCCGCCGGCGACCACAGGTGGCGGCGGCTTCGCCATACGCAAGCAGGTGATCCAGAAGCTGCGGCTTCCCGATTATCTGGCCATGGGGGCGTTCGCGCGCACGATCGTGGTGGTTGACGAGGACCTGTCGGACACTGACCGTGAACTCTGCGCGCTGCTGCATGCGCGTGAATTCGCGGCGTTCCTGGCGCTCGCCGTCAAAAGCCGGATTTCGATCCTGATTTCAGGCGGCACCTCAAGCGGCAAGACGACGTTCCTCAATACGCTTCTGGCAGAAGTGCCTGCTGACGAGCGCATCCTCACCATCGAGGACACGCGTGAGGTTCAGCCTTCACATGAGAACCATCTTCCCTTGATTGCCTCCAAGGGCGACCAGGGTCTGGCCCGCGTCACCATCGAAAGCCTGCTGCAGGCATCCTTGCGCCTGCGTCCCGACCGCATCTTCCTCGGCGAGATCCGGGGCGCGGAAGCCTATTCCTTCCTGCGCGCCATCAACACAGGCCATCCCGGCTCCATCACCACCGTCCATGCCGACACCCCTGCCGGTGCGATCGAGCAGTTGAGCCTCATGGTGATGCAGGCCGGTCTCGGGCTCCGCAAGGACGAGATCACCGCCTACATCCGCTCGGTCATCCCGATCATCGTCCAGTTCCGGCGCCTGACCGGCGGCGAGCGCGTCATGACCCATGTCGAGTTTGCAAAAATGCCGATCTGGTTTCAGACGCGCGGCGGCCAGAAGCAAGGACACAAAGGGCGCCTCCAAAAGGAGCGCGGCTGATGCGGCGCTGGACCGCCAGGATCGTGATCGCCTTGGTGGCGGCTGCCTTTGTCTTCCTCGCCTGGAGCCTCGTCTATGCCGTTGTGGTGGGGTGGCGCTTCGATCCCAGGGTGCCCTCGGAAGGCACATCGCGCTGGGCGCTGCTGCAGAGCCTGAACGCCGAGTATTCCGCCAAGGTGCTGTTGCGCAGCGCAGATCACTTCTGGCGACGGATGATGTTTCCGGCGACGCAAGGCGAGACGGCCATCCGTGGCGGCATCGCCTTGGGGCTGGTGGTAGCGGCGGGGGTCGGTCTTGCCATCGCGGCGCACGTGCTCCGCCCCCTCAAACCCTATGGCGAGGCGAAGTTCGGCTCGATCCTCGATGCCGAGAAGCGCCGGCTCACCACCCGCCGGGGCCTGATCCTGGG
>JBOFFB010000184.1:0-9016 GCA_051648385.1 Allobosea sp. | reverse complement strand
GCATACTTGATCGAGCCATTGGCCGTGATCTTGAAGCGTTTCTTTGAACCCGAATGGGTTTTCAGCTTGGGCATTTCAGCTCCTGTCGCGGTCTTGCGACCGTCATTAGGGTATTGGCGAGCCAACAAAAGAACCGCCACGGCAGCCCTGAATGAGCCGGGCGGTTCAACGAAGTGCGCTCTATGGCAGAAAGCGGGATGCTCCGCAAGATATGCGCGCCTGACCATATAATCGGCGCAAGGCCGTGATCGCCACCAAATGCCGCATGCGCAAAGACATGATGCCACAACCCCGGCCATGGCCAAAGCCGCTACGCACCGCGCTCACGCTTTCAGCGCGCTCGGGGCTCATATGAATACTGCAACCAATCAACGGCTCAAAATACAGGTGATTGATGTCTGCAAGTGGGCGATTTGCCTGCCTGCGCTTGCCATCTGGCCAATTTTGTCTGCGCTGCCCGCATTTGCCATCGTCGGGCGCAGCAACTTCGATTTCGTTCTGCCAAACCTGATGTTTTTCATGACTGGTTTCTGGCCCGTCATTGTCGCACTCCTGGCCTACAGATTTGTGAGCGGCAGGCTGATGCAAGCAGGCATGGCCACTTTGCCCAGATTTGGCGGTCTTGCATTGGGGAGCTACGCAACCGTCTGGACCATTGCCTACGGCGTGTTTGTCGGCATGGCGGGATAGTTCTCGGCTTCACGGTTGGACTTTGAAACGTGCGCAGACAACGCTGGCATGCCATGCAGCCACGTCCGTGCGCCGGTTTCCCGCATGCGCTATGGTGACAGGGTAAAATTCTGGCCAAACGGGGTGCCGCATGACCCAAATCTTCGATCTCGTCCTGCGAAGCGGCATCGTGGTCAACCACGATGGCACGGATTTGCGCGACATCGGCGTCACCAACGGGCGGATTGAGGCCATCGGCGATCTGACACGCGCCTCCGCTGGCAAGATCGTGGATTGCCGTGGCCTGCATGTGCTGCCCGGCGTCGTCGACACGCAGGTGCATTTCCGCGAGCCTGGCCTGACCCACAAGGAAGATCTCGAAACTGGCTCGCGCGCTGCCGTGATGGGCGGCGTCACGGGCGTGTTCGAGATGCCGAACACCAACCCCTTGACCACGACACCAGAAGCGCTGGCCAACAAGGTGAAAGCCGCGCATCACCGCATGCACTGCGATTTCGCGTTCTACGTTGGTGGCACCCACGAAAATGCCAAGTATGTCGCCGATCTGGAACGTCTGCCTGCCGCCGTCGGCATCAAGGTGTTCATGGGATCCTCCACCGGAGCATTGCTGGTCGAGGATGATGCTGGGGTCAGCGAAATCCTGCGCCGCACCTTGCGCCGCGCCGCCTTCCACTCCGAAGACGAGATGATGTTGCGAGAGCGCATGCACTTGCGCGTGCCGGGCCATCCGTCCTCACACCCTGTCTGGCGCTCGCCCGAGGTGGCGCTGACTTGCACCCGCCGGCTGGTCAACATTGCCCGTGCCTGCGGGGCGCGCATCCACGTGCTGCATATCTCCACCACTGAGGAGATGGAGTTCCTGAAAGACCACAAGGATGTTGCCTCGGTCGAGGTCACGCCGCATCACCTGACACTGAGCGCGCCCGATTGCTACGAGCGGCTCGGCGCCTATGCCCAGATGAACCCGCCCGTGCGCGACGAGAGCCACCGCAAGGGCATCTGGAAGGGCGTGGTGAGTGGCGTCGCTGACATCCTCGGCTCCGACCATGCACCGCACACCCGCGACGAGAAGGAGCATCAATATCCTGCGACGCACTCGGGCATGACCGGCGTGCAGACGTTGGTGCCGACCATGCTCACCCATGTCAACAATGGCATGATGAGCCTTGAGCGCTTCGTCGACATGACCAGCCACGGCCCGAACAGGCTGTTCGGCATGGCCCGCAAGGGCCGCATCGCGGTGGGCTATGATGCTGATTTCACCGTAGTCGACCTCAAGCGCCAGCGCGTGATCACCAACGACTGGATCGCCTCGAAATGCGGCTGGACACCCTATGACGGCATGACCGTCACCGGCTGGCCCATCGGCACCTTCGTGCGCGGCCATCAGGTGATGTGGGAAGACGATCTGGTGACGCCTTCGATGGGTGAAGCGATCGAGTTTCAGGAAACGCTGGCGCGGGATGTATGACGGGGTGAATGAATGGTCATCCCGCCCTCGGAGTCGATCCTGATTTGACACTGCAAGACTCACAGGGATCATGCGATGGTCGGAGCCAGTCTCGGATCAAGTCCAAGGCCGATCATGACGTCAGTGGATCACATGCCTACCCCTGTCACCCTGCGCCCTCCAAAGCCCGGCGACTATGGCTGGATCATCTCCCGCCACGGCGCGGTCTACGCGCAGGACTATGGCTGGGACATCGCCTTCGAGGGTCTCGTAGCAGGGCTTGTGGCTGACTTCGTCAAAAGCCACGATCCCGCCCGCGAGCGCTGCTGGATCGCGGATCTGGGTGGCGAGCCCGTCGGTTCGGTGTTCTGCACTCGACAGGACGACGAAACAGCCAAGCTGCGCATGCTGATCGTCGATGACAAGGCGCGCAGCCATGGTGCGGGCGGCATGCTCATCGACGCCTGCATGGCCTTCGCCCGCAAGGCCGGTTACCGGCGGATGACACTGTGGACCAACGACATACTGGTTGCCGCCCGCAAGCTCTACGCCGCGCGTGGCTGGGTGCTGATGGACGCCAAGCCGGTGCATCAGTTCGGGCAGGACATGGTCAGCGAGACATGGCAGGTGGAACTGTGAGGCCGCTCAACCTTCAATGAAATGCGGCACAAAGCGCGCGCTGTCGCGTGTGACCAGCCCCTCATCCTCCCGGATGCCGATTCCGGCGGGCTGGCTCGCCACCAGCCATGAGCCGATGACGGCGTGGCCGCCTGCAAAGGTGGCGGTCGATGCCAGCGCCTGCACGATGTTTGCAACACCGTAATCTCCGCCTGTGGCCTGCACCTCTTGGCCAGCGCGGATGACGCGGATATTGGCCCCTTCACGTGAGTGCACGGGCTTTTCCACATGGTCACCGAGTGTTGCAGCGCGCGGATCATCCGCAAAATAGGATGCCAGCAGATTGGGGTGGTTGGGTGCCATCTCCCATAGCAGCGGCAGGAGTGCCTTGGTCGATAACAGCGCCTTCCATGGTGGCTCGATGAACTGCGTGCTGCATGTCGGCAGGTGCGTCGCGAACTGCTCCTGGAAAAGCCACTCCCACGGATAGAGCTTGAACAGCACCTCGATGGGTTCATCGTCGATGCCAGTGAACGTGCCGCCAGCCGTGACACCAATCTGGCCAATCGTCAGTTCGCGCGTCTGGTGCCCGGCTTGCCGCGCACAATCAGCGAGATACGACACGGTTGCCCGGTCTTCGACGCTGTCCTCCACCGCCGCACAATGCAGCAGGACATGCTCGCCGTTGCGGATTTCGCCCAATGCCTGCACCAGCCTCTCGTGCAGCGAGTTGAACTGGTCGGCATCCTTCGGCAGAAGGCCGGCTACGATCTGGTCTTCAAGCCAACTCCACTGGAACACGGCCGCTTCGAACAGCGAGGTTGGCGTGTCCGCATTGTATTCGAGCAGCTTGGCCGGGCCATTTCCGTCATAGGCAAGATCAAGCCGGCCGTAGAGGTTGCGGTCACCGCGGCTCCAGCTGTCACGGACATAGCCGTGGAAGGCTTCCAGCACGCCAAGCTTGCTCATGGTCGCGCTGCTTTTCAGCGCCTCCTCGACGAAAGCGAGGCAGAGCTGCTCAAGGTCTGAGGTAGGGGTTTCGATGCCGTCTTCGATTTCTGCGAGCGTGAACGACCATGCGACGGTTTCGTCCCAATAGATGTTGCCGCCAGCAGAATGGAATGGAAACCCGTAGGCCTCGGCCTTCTTGCGCCAGTCTGGCCGCTCCGGCAAGGCAATGCGCCGCATCGCCGTCAGCTTCCGCTAGAGCCGGCGCGTCCGGTCGAGCCGAAGCCGCTGCGGGCCACTGTGCCGCTGCTGGTTGTTGCGCTCGTGCCGCCTCGCGGCCTTGCGTCGACGCGCACCCTGGCGTCGGAGCCCGGCGGACGGGTTACGGTGCGGCCTGAGCCAGTCGAGTATGTTCGGCCAACGGCGGCACCGCTGCTGCTTGTGCTGCTGCGGCTTTGCGGCGCACATTCGGGCTGTCCCGGCGTGTTGGCCCCTTGCGGACAATTGGCCGGTCCGGCGCGGGGCGGGTAGAGCGGCTGGCCTTGTGGCTGGGCGGCGTTGGCCATGGAGCGTGCGACCAGCATGCCGACGAGCGCTGGCACGAAAACAGATGCACCGTTCCAGGTTGAGCTGCGGCACTGACCCGAGCCATACTGTGCCTCGCAAGAGTTCTGGTTGTCGAAGCGTGGTGCGTCGGCAACTGCGGCCTGCTGCGCGGCGGCGAACGCGCGTTCACACGCTTCTGCCGTCATGCCTGCCGTGGTTCGGCATTCCTCGACGGTGGCAAACGCTTGCGCGTCTGTCGTGACCGTTTCTTCAGAGCCCCCGCCCACGCTCGTGACGTTGCGTGGCCAGAAGGCTGCGACGGCCAGCATTCCCACAGCCCCGATGGCGATGTACTCAGAGCGCTTCAACCGTCCCTCCAATGGTGGGATAGTAGGTCATCGACGCGGCGTTGAGCATCCCGGCGGCGATGGCGATTGCCGCCAGCACGATGGCCGATGCCATCGCATTGTTCTCGATGTTTTTCGAAAGCCCCGGAAGCAGCACGCGCGTGATGGCATAGGCGGATAGCTGGACGACCAGCGCCATCGCGCCCCACAAGATGCAGTCCGGCACGCTCGAAGCCTGCGCGATGGCTTTTGACAGCGGCAGTGCAAAGCCGATCAGCGAACTGCCAAAGGCGAGCGCCGCCGAGGCATTGTGCGCCCTGATCAGCGCCATCTCGTCATGCCCAGTGATGCGGACATAGATCACGGCGAAGACGAAGGTGAGCACCAGCCCGATCGCGCCATAAAGGAAGAAATTCGGGATGCCACTGACGGAAGGGTAAATCCAGTTCATGCGCGGTCTCCTCAGAAGATATTATAACCCAAGGTTAACCTCTTTGCACGTCCCTTTGCATCAACTCGCCAGCACCCTCTGCGGCGGGAAGGTCACGTCTTGCGGTTAGGGTTGCGCCGGGAATTTGAGGTGATACGACACCTGTCGCGGGAGGGTCCATGCTTGGTTCCTGCGCAATGCCTCTGCGCGCGAAGTTTGAGTGAAACGTCTCTGCGGAAGATGTCATGTCATCGCAGCATCATCGGACTCCATGTGCTGGCGATGGCCAGAAAGCCGCCATCTCAGAGGCCTTGTCAGTGATACCGAAAATCGATACTAAATGAAACTGAACGGGAAGCATCTTGCTACCCTGGCGGCGGTCTATGCCAAGCCAGAGCGGGCTGATCTCGCATGGCGCGAGATTGAAGGCCTGTTCGTCGCCTGTGGTGCCGAGATCAGCGAAGGCAATGGCTCTCGCGTCCGGGTTGCTCTGAATGGCGTGCGAGCGGTGTTTCACCGCCCGCATCCCCAAAAGGAGACAGACAAGGGCGCGCTGAAATCCGTCCGGCGCTTTCTCACTGAAGCGGAGATAAAGCCATGAACACGATGGCCTACAAAGGTTATGATGCGCTCGTCACTTACGATGAGGACGCAGAACTGTTCCATGGCGAGGTCATGAACACCCGCGATGTGATAACCTTTCAAGGCAGCTCCGTTGGCGAGTTGAAAGCGGCCCTCGCTGACTCGATCGAAGACTATCTCGCCTTCTGCGCGCAACGCGGTGAAGAACCCGAAAAGCCTTACTCGGGCCAGTTTGTCGTCCGTGTGGATCCGCCAGTGCACCGTGCGGCGGTGTCAGCCGCCAAGCGCGAAGGCCTCAGCCTGAACCGCTGGGTTGCCAATGTGCTTGAGCGTGCCGCGACCTAAGCTCGGGCAGCTATGACTGCCAAGAAAACGTGACGACTCCCATGGCGCGATGATGAGCCGGGCATATGCAACGACTGAACATCTAACTCGCCAGCACCCTTTGCGGCGGGAACATCACTTCCACCAGTGTGCCTTCGTTCTTGACGCTGGTGATCTGCAGCGCGCCCTTGTTGGCTTCCACCAGCGCCTTGGTGATCGGCAGGCCGAGGCCGGTGCCGCCAGTGCCAGAGCTGGTGGCGCGGCGGGTGGCGGAGATCTGGCGGAACGGCTCCATCGCCAGAGAAAGCTCTTTCTCGGTCATGCCGATGCCGGTGTCGCGCACGCGGATGATGACCTCACCACGGTCGCCGAGCGCGGTCGAGAGAATGACTTGCCCGCCCGCATCGGTGAACTTCACCGCGTTCGATAGCACGTTGATGACGATCTGGCGCAAGCTGCGCTCGTCGGCCACCACCGAAGGCAGCTTCGGCTGGAGGCCCGTTCGCAGCACCACGCGCTGCCGGTTGGCCTCGGGCTGCAGCAGCGCCACGGCGGCACCAGCGATCTCGTTGAGGTTCACGCTGGTGAAGGTCAGATCCATCTTGCCAGCCTCGATCTTGGCAAGATCGAGCAGGTCATTGATCAGGCTGATCAGGTAGGCGCCGGACTGGTGAATATCGCCGAGATACTCCTTGTAGCGCTCATTGCCGATTGGCCCGAAGCGTTCCTCGCTCATCACCTCGGTGAAGCCGATGATGGCATTGAGCGGGGTGCGGATTTCGTGGCTGATCTTGGCCAGCACGTCTGATTTCTGCGCGCTCGCCTGCTCGGCCAGTTTCTTGGCGTCGACAAGGTCAGCCTCGGCGCGTTTCCACGCCGTCATGTCGCGCAGCACGACCGAGAACTTGCGCTCCGGCTCGTCGGCGACGCGGCCCATTGTCATGGAAAGCGGAATGCGGCCGCCCTGACGCACGCGGCCAGAGACTTCGCGCCCGTCATTGAGCAGGGCAGCCACGCCGCCACCCTTCAGCCCTTCGAGATAGTCGAGTGCCGTGATGTGGCTTTCGGGTGCCAGCAGCAGCGTGAAGTTCTCGCCCGCAACCTCGCGCTGGTCGTAGCCGAACAGCGCCTCGGCAGATTTGTTGAGCGACAGGATGCGCCCGCGCTCGTCGAGTGTCGCCACACCGTCAGTGGCGGTGTCGAGAATGGCGCTGAGCTCGCGCGTCTCGCCCCTTGCTTTCGCCACATCGAGTTTCATCGCTTCAAGCCGCTGGGCGTCGACCTGTTCAAGCGCGCGGCGGAAGGACATCAGCGTGGCAGCCTCGCCGTTCCAGGCAATGGCAGACAGGCGCGCGTCGACTGGCTCGAAGCTGCCATCGCGCCGCATCAGCGAGAAGACGCCGCCACCCTCGCTGGGCGCACCGCCACGGAACAAGCGGCCCGTGCCGACATCGAGCAGATCATCGAGGCTGTCATGGTCGAGCAGGTCAAGCAGCGTGCGGTTGGCATAGACCATGCGCTCCGCTTTCAGCACCAGCACACCGATTGGCAGCTTGTCGAGCAACGACGCGAACATGTCGTCGCGCGGCGCTTGCGGGGGCACGACGGTCACAAGGCGGTGAACGGTGGAAATCGCCTCCGGCGCGGCACGTTCAGCCACAAGTTCAGCCACAGGTTCATGCGCTGGAGCGACACTTTGTTCCGCCACGGGAGCAGGTGGCTCGGGCAAGGTTGCGGGCAAAGATACGTGGAGCGGCTCGGGGGCTGTCGCGACTTCATCCGCCGGTGCCGGGTCACCCGTCACCCGAGCGCCGAGCGCCTTGGCGATCTCCCGAAAGGCGTTGCGTTCGCTGGTCGTGAGCCTTGGCGTGGGGTCCTGCGGGCGGATGGCCACCACATTGCTGGCAGGCGGCTGTGGCGGTTCGGCGGGCAAGGGTGTGCTTTCGGCCACCGGCAAGTCGGCGACGGTCGGCGCTGGCTCAGGTTTCGAAGCATTGACCGGCGACACGTCTGGCACAGCCAACGCTGCAACGTGCTGTTCCGGGAACTCATGCAGCACAGTCGTGTCGACGATGCCGAAGCCACGCCAGCCGGTAAGGGCGCGCTGCTGGTCCGTCAGTGGCAGGCCCGACAGCGTGACACGCAAGGCCTTGCCTGCACCTTCGGTACGCCACAGGCTCGTCTTGCCGCTCCAGGTTTTCTCGCCTGCCAAGGCCGCGGCCACCTCACCATCCGGATCATGAACGACCGAGCCGCAAAGCGCGCTCCAGTGCTGCCCGACCATGGCGTGCACACGGGCAGGCCCGAAAACCTCGCTTGCCTCGTCCGAGACCTTGCGGATCATGCCGTCCGGTGCCAGCTCCCAGAGAAAGCGGACCTTGGGCGGCAGCACCCTCGGGCTTGGTTCAGGCGCATCCGGTGCGTGCGCAGTGCCGGCGACAACTGGGCCCAAGTCGAGGGTTGTTTGGACTGGAGGGGCATGTATCGGCAAATGTGCAGCCATTTGCGGGATCGCCACCAGCAGCAGTTCCCCGCCCTTGCCATCATCGATGCGACGGCAGGCGGCAGTCATGTGCTGTGCGCCTGACGTTGTGACAAATTCAAGTCGTTCGAGCCTGACCCCGCCCTTTGGCGCAAGGCCTTGCGCCAAAGATGTGAGGCGCTTGGCCGTCACCGGCGGAATGGCTGCAAGTGACAACGTGTTTCCAGCCGGATTGGCATGGATGACAACGCTGCCGTCAGCCGAAAACAGCAACACCGCCGCATCGTCGCGCATGAATGCCGCCACGCCCGGATCGCGCTTCAGGCGTTCCAGCAGGTCTTGCCAGATGGTAGCGGGCGCGGATGAAAGGGTCACAGCGGCTCTGTCTTGCTTAACGAAGTCTTAATATACCGCCCTTGCCGACAGAATCCATTCATGAATCGGCCCACACGGTGCCTCCTTCGCATGACGGTTAATCGACGTGCCGCAACACCGGACCAGCCAGTGCAGCGGGCGCTGCCTTTCGCTAGGCACGCCGCTTGATTTGTGCATCGCAGCATGATATTGCACTGCACAATATTCGGGGATGGCCTATCCGT
>JBOFFB010000183.1:0-2841 GCA_051648385.1 Allobosea sp. | reverse complement strand
TCCCCGTGGGCGCGCCAACATTGATTGTGTGGCTAAACGACAATCCTGCCGTCTAAGTCCAGTGCCCTCGCTTACCTTCTACGCTGATGAACCTGAGCGTGGTTCGTTCTATCACTGCACATGTGAGAACGCCGCTGTTGTAGGCTCGGGTATCGACGCAAATCCGATTGGTGCGAATGACAGGTTTGTCACTCGGTGTGTGGCCATGGATGACAACAAACCCATGATCGCGCTCGTCGCTGTGGAACGGCTCACGGATCATCATGAGATCGCTTGCGGTTTGCGCCTCCAGAGGCACGCCTGGCCTGATTCCAGCATGAACGCAGAGCAGCTCTCCTTCCTGCCAGGTCAGTGGCATGGCTGCAAGAAAGGCAAGATGCTCTGCGGGCAAAGCATCACGCAGCGAACATGAAATCGCGGCTGAATCTGCAGAACGTGTGTCGCGGATGTCCACACCCCACGATTGCAAGGCCTCCTGCCCACCCCAGATCAACCAATGCGGTATCGTTGACGGTTGGGTGAGGGCATCGAGCAAATACTGATCATGGTTGCCACGCAGCGCAATCAGGCCGTGGCTTGCTTGCCTGTGGATCGCAGCTTCGACCACACTTGACGAGTCAGGCCCACGATCAATCAGGTCGCCGAGCAAAATCTCAACGTGGCGGAGATCCGGACAGGTTGCTCTGTCGGCGTCGACACGGCCGAACATCTCCTCGAGCAAGTCAAATCGACCGTGCACATCGCCAATGGCGTAAAGGCGCGTTCCGGGTGGGCCGTGTCTGGCGAGCAAATCAGTCAAACCCACGCCTGCGTCTCTTGGTGACCTTGCGAAGCGTGATCTATTCCGCCGCCTGCCGCAAGGGCTGCGCTGCCTTGTTGATCGTGTGGGCCAGCGTGCGGCATGATGCGAGCACGCTCCGGCCTTTGACTTGGCAAACCTGCCCACGGTCGTTGGCAGACGTCTTCCGGCAAGGTGCATAATCACACCAGCCGATGTGGGTTCTTGCGCGGGTGCAGCATCATTATGCAGCTTGTGTGCGCGCTGGTGATGCGGAACAACTGCGGACCGTGCATCGCAACTTGCACCAATGAGACACGTGAAGAGGATCACCCAATGGTCAAGGCAATTCGCATTCACACGCCCGGCGGGCCCGAGGCAATGGTGTACGAGGACATCGAGGTCGGCCAGCCCGGCGACGGCCAGCTCCTGATCCGCCACACGGCGATCGGGGTGAACTACATTGATGTCTATCAGCGCTCCGGCGGCTATGCACTGCCGTCACTGCCAGGTGTCATTGGCATGGAAGGCGCAGGCGTGGTCGAGGCCGTGGGCAAGGGCGCACGCGGCTTCAAGGTCGGCGACCGTGTCGCGTATGCAGCCGGCCCTCCGGGCTCCTACGCCGAGAAGCGCCTCGTCAGCGCCGACAAGATGGTCAAGCTGCCCAAGGAAATCCCGGACAAAATCGGCGCGTCGATCATGTTGCAGGGCATGACCGCTCGCTATCTGCTCAAGCAGACGCACAAGGTGAAGAAGGGCGATTGGATTCTGGTCCATGCGGCAGCAGGCGGCATGGGTCTGCTGTTGTGCCAATGGGCCAAGCATATCGGCTGCAACGTCATTGGCACCACCTCATCGGATGACAAGGCCAGGCTGGCGAAGGCGAATGGTTGCGACCATCCGATCATCTACACGCGCGAGGATTTCGTGGCGCGGGTCAAGGAGATCACCGGCGGCAAGGGCGTATCGGTCGTTTATGACGGCATCGGCAAGGACACTTTCCTGAAATCGCTCGAATGCCTCGCGATCCGCGGCCATCTCGTGTTCTACGGCGCGGCCTCCGGTGCGCCTGACCCGATAGCGCCAGCCATTCTGGGCACCAAGTCAATGTCGCTCACTCGTCCGACGCTGTTCCAGTATACCGCGACGAGGCCGGAACTGCTCGCCAACGCGCGGGATGTCTTCAAGGCCGTGATATCTGGCGTGCTGAAAATCCAGAAGCCGGCAGAATACAAGCTGAAGGATGCGGCTCAGGCCCATATCGACCTGACCACGCGCAAGACGACCGGATCGAGCATTCTCATTCCATGAGGGCAATCCTGCATCACCCTGGCCTTTAGGCCAGGGTGATGTTTTGGCCGAGGCACAGGATGCACGCAAAGCAAGCCGGACCCGGGCGGCAGCGGCTCGTCGGCATCGTCAGCACATGACCAGGATTTTTCACTTGTAAGAGCGGCAAGCGTTGATTAAACCGCAGACACCGTGATCGTGGCCCCGTGCCACCGGATCCTGTTGGGGGATCGTCTAACGGTAGGACCCCAGACTCTGACTCTGGTTGTCTAGGTTCGAATCCTAGTCCCCCAGCCACTCCATTCGTTCACGCTGCCTGGCCAACTGGTTCTGCATTCGGGGTATCGATGCGTATTGCGATTATTGGTGCGGGCTATGTCGGCCTAGTTTCTGGTGCATGTTTCGCTGATTTTGGTCATGATGTTACGTGCATCGATGTGGCTGCTGACAAGATTGATGCTTTGAACGCGGGTCGGATCCCGATTTTCGAGCCGGGCCTTGATCAGATCGTTGCCGGCAATATGGCTGCGGGCCGCTTGGGTTTCACCACTGACCTGTCGAAGCCGGTTTCTGAAGCTGACGTCGTGTTCATTGCAGTCGGCACGCCAGCACGGCACCATGACGGCAATGCTGACCTGACCTATGTCTACGCGGCCGCTGCCGAACTGGCGAAATGGGTGACGGGCTTCACCGTCATTGCAAACAAATCGACCGTGCCGGTAGGCACCGGCGACGAGGTCGAGCGCATTATCCGGCAGGCCAATCCGGCTGCG
>JBOFFB010000182.1:0-4025 GCA_051648385.1 Allobosea sp. | reverse complement strand
CGTCCGTGCCATCGAGTTCCACGACGCCCTGATAGCGCGAGGCATGGCTGCCCTGGTCGATGGTCATGCCCATGTAGCCACTGCCCAGCAGCGCCGCCGTACCGGTCTGGCCGCTGGCCACCGCGTGTCCGAGCTTCTCCGCATCGAAGCGTGCCATCGCCCTGATCCGTTCAGGCGCATCAAAATCAACCACCAGCATCTCGATGGGGCCGTCGGATTTGGTCTGAAGCTGGAAGCGGCCTTCGAATTTGAGCGCGGTGCCGAGCAACGCCGTCAGCGCTGCTGCTTCGCCAACCACGCGCGCCACGGGTTCCGGATAGCCATGGCGGTGCAAGATCGTGTCGAGGGTGGCACCCAGACGCACGACGCGCCCGCGCACATCCAGCGTCTCCACCGTGAAGGGGATGACACGATCATCAAGGCTTTCGGCAGCCGGATCGACTGCGCCATCAGTCACGTCATCTGCCATCGCGATCAGGCCTGGATCTGGCCGAAGCACCAGGCGAGAATGGCCTTTTGCGCATGCAGCCGGTTCTCGGCCTCGTCATAGACCACCGATTGCGCGCCATCCATCACCTCATTGGTGACCTCTTCGCCACGCGAGGCCGGCAGGCAGTGCATGAACACAGCGCGCTTGTCGGCCCGCTTCATCAGGTTCTCGTCGACCTGATAGGGCCGCAGCAGGTTGTGGCGGTTGCCTTCTGCATCACCCATCGAGACCCAGCAATCGGTAATGACGCAGTCCGCGCCCTCCGCCGCTTCTTCCGGGCTGCGCGTCAGAGTCAGCTTTGCGCCATTCTCCTTCGCCCAGTTGAGGAGCTGTGCGGGCGGCTTCAGCTCCTCCGGCGTCGCGATGTGCAGGTCGAAATCGAACCGGCCCGCCGCGTGCACCCACGAGGTCAGCACATTGTTGGTGTCGCCGGTCCAGGCGATCTTGCGCCGGTTGATCGGGCCGCGATGCTCCTCGAAGGTCATGATGTCAGCCATGACCTGGCACGGGTGCGAGGTCTTGGTCAGCCCGTTGATCACCGGCACGGTGGCGTATTCGGCGAATTCATGCAGCTGGCCGTGGTCCAGGATGCGGATCATGATGCCGTCGACATAGCGCGAGAAGACGCGAGCGGTGTCGGCCACGCTCTCGCGCTCGCCAAGCTCGATCTCGCGCCCGGTGACGAACATCGGCGTGCCGCCAAGTTCGTGGATGCCAACCTCGAACGAGGCGCGGGTACGCAACGAGGGCTGGTCAAAGATCATCGCGATGACCTTGCCGGTGAGCGGCTTGTCGGCCTCGGCGGCGGGCGTGCGGCGGCGCGACTTGATGGCGGAACCGGCATCAAGCAGCGCGCGCAATTGCGCCGAGGTCAGGTCAGACAGATCAAGGAAATGACGCACCATCACGGTACTCCAAACAGGTGTGAGGGTGCTTATTCTGCTGCCGCGCGTGACAGGTTCGCTTCGATTGCGGTTGCCGTGTGCTCAAGCCGCTTCATGGCTTCTACAAGCTCGGCCTCGGTGATGGTCAGCGGCGGAATGAGGCGAACCACGTTGTCGCCGGCGCCGACGCTGAGTAGCCCCGCCTTGCGTGCCGCAGCCTGGAATTCGGTGTTCGGCACCCGGCATTTGACGCCGATCAGCAAGCCCTGGCCGCGCACGCCTTCGATCACGTTGGGGTGGCTGTCAGCAAAGGCCGCGAGCTTCTGCTTGAATGAGATCGCGATGTCGTTGACGTGGGCAAGGAAGCCCTCCGCCAGCACCACATCAAGCACGGCATTGCCGACCGCCATCGCCAGCGGATTGCCGCCGAAGGTCGTGCCATGTGTGCCGGCCACCATGCCGACGGCCGCCGCTTCCGTGGCAAGGCATGCGCCCATGGGAAAGCCGCCGCCGATGCCCTTGGCGATCGACATGATGTCGGGCGTGATGCCGCTCCACTCATGGGCGAACAGCTTGCCGGTGCGGCCAACGCCGGTCTGGACCTCGTCCATGATCAGCAGGAGGCCGTGGGCATCACAGAGCTCGCGAAGTCCGCGCAGGCACTGGTGCGGCACAGCGCGCAGGCCGCCCTCGCCCTGGATCGGCTCGATCATGATCGCGGCGGTTTCCGGCGTGATGGCGGCCTTCAGCGCGTCGTGGTCACCGAATGCGACCTGATCGAAGCCGTCGACCTTTGGCCCGAAGCCTTCAAGATACTTCTTCTGTCCGCCAGCCGCGATGGTTGCCAGCGTGCGGCCATGAAAAGCGCCTTCGAAGGTGATGATGCGGTAACGCTCGGGCTTGCCATGGGCGTGATGATACTTCCGCGCCATCTTGATGGCCGCCTCGTTGGCCTCAGCGCCAGAATTGCAGAAGAACACCGTCTCGGCGAACGTGCTGGCGATCAGCCGCTCGGCCAGCCGCTTGCCATCGGGCATCTGGTACAGGTTCGACGTGTGCCAGAGCTTGGCCGCCTGGTCCTGCAAGGTCTTGACCAGATGCGGGTGCGAATGCCCCAGCGAATTGACCGCGATGCCGGAGCCGAAATCGAGGTAGCGCTCGCCCGTCGTGGCTATCAGCCAGGGGCCTTCACCCCGCTCGAATGCAACATCGGCGCGGGCATAGGTCGGGAGGATTGGAGTGATCATCGGACAGATCCTTGAAGCTCGATGCGGCGCGTGTCTCACAGCGCCGGGGCAAATCGGGACGAACGGAAGATGACTGCACGCGGGGCAGCGCGAAGCGCCCCCGTCGTGGAGATCATCGTCGCTCTCGCGACCCCGTCCCGTTCCTGCCCGCCGTGCTCATCAGCCCAGACCGTTCGATGAAAGCGCAAAATCAAATGCCGCCGGGAGCTGCCCGGCGGCTTCGCACAATATGCTGATCAGTGGCCGCGATGTCAATCTTATCGCGTCCCGAAACGGTCTCTCCAGCTCGGCAGGGCGTTGGGATAAGGCAGTGCCCGCGCTTCGAACACGCCGCGCGCCACGGCGCGGGCCAGACAATCAGCAGCAACGGTGCCGATCTCGGTGATGTCGCGCAGGCCGTTCTGTCCGAGCGGACGCTTGCCGGTGGAGGCGAAGAACACCGTATCGCCATCGAATGGCGCATGCGCCGGCCTGATGGCATGGGACAGTCCATCATTGGCCATCAGCGCCAGCCGCTTGGCCTGCGGTTTGGTGATGATCGCGTCAGTCACCACGCAAGCGATCGTGGTGGAGGGCCGGTCGCCTTTCACGCGCACCCGCAGGGCGCCCGATGAAGCCGAAGACGTGCCGCCAAGGCCGCCAAACTCTCCACCGACTTCGTAAGGGCTGGCCCAGAAATGCGGGCTGTCGCCCATGGTCACGACACCGATGGCGTTGACCGCAACGACCGCGCCGACAAGGAACCCCGAGGACGTCACGGCGCTGGCCGAGCCCAACCCGCCTTTGAGGTTGGCCGTCGTGGCACCAAAGCCGGCCCCAGCCGTTCCGAGTGCAAAATTCTCGGTCGCATTCTCGGTCGCAGCAAATCCAAGATCGGCATAGGGAGCCAGCCGCCCCCAAGTCTTGTCGCCGCCATTCAAGAGATCGAACAGGATCGCTCCGGTGACGATCGGCACCCGCACAGGGCCAACCGCAAAACCACGCCCCTGCGCCCGGAGCGCGCCTTGCACGCCAACCCCTGTCGCCAGTCCGAAGGCCGAGCCGCCCGACAGGAACACCGCATCGATGCGTTCGACCGTCATGTCCGGGTCCAGCAGCGCAGTATCGAAGCTGCCGGGCGCGCCACCCGATATTGTTCCGGATGCCACCGCTGGCTCGTCAAAACGGATGACCGTGACGCCGGAGGCCAGTTTCGCGTCCTCGGCATGGCCGATCTTTACGCCCGGCACATCGGTGATCAGGTTGCGCATGGTGACCTCCCGTTGGTTGTTGCCCCATCCAGGAGATCAGTGTGTCATCATCGGCCACACAATGCCAACCCGGCAGCGTTCAGCTGCGCCTCAGCCCGTGCATCCATGCGACCAGCCCTTGCGTCGAGCCATCGCGGCCTTCTGCCGATTGCTT
>JBOFFB010000181.1:0-2127 GCA_051648385.1 Allobosea sp. | reverse complement strand
CCAGCCCTTCGATCCGGGGCATCTGCCTTTGCTCACCACGCTGATTCGGCTGACGTCCGGCACGACGGTGACCTGGGCCCATCACGCATTGCTCGAGGGCGACCGCAAGGGCCTGAAGCAGGCGCTGTGGATCACCGTCAGCCAAAGCGCCTGCTTCAGGCCCTTGCGGTCATCGTGCAGCAGCGCGTGGTGCGCCCATGTCACGGTCGTGCCCGATGTCAGCAGGATCAGCGTGTTGAGCAGCGGCAAATGCCACGGATCGAATGTCTGGATGCCCTTGGGGGGCCAAACGCCGCCTGTGAACTCGGCACGGGCATACTGGGCAGTCTCGGATGCGAACAGCGCCACATCAAAATAGGCCCAGAACCAGGCCACGAAGAACATCACTTCGGAGGCGATGAACATGATCATGCCGTAGCGGTGATGGATCTGCACCACGCGGGTATGATGGCCCTGATGCTCCGCCTCGCGGGTCACGTCCACCCACCAGGCGAACATGGTGTAAAGGATGCCGAGGATGCCGACGCCAAGAACGAGCGGGCCGATCTTCATGCCAGCGATAGGGACCCCCTTCATCGTCAGCACCATGCCGCTCGCCATGATGAAGGCGCTGAGAGCCCCGATGAATGGCCACGGGCTCGGGTCGACGAGGTGGTAGTCGTGGTTCTTGGTCATCCCGCTGGCCATGATCAGCCCTCTTCCTAGTCTTCGATTTGCGTGTTTATAGCGTCAGAGCCGTGACTTGTCGCCGCCGACTTTGGCATCAGCAAGCGAGCCGCCAATCGGCTGCCCGTTCTTTGATGGGAAGTAGGTGTAGGACAAAGTCATCGAAGCCACGTTGCGCATGTCTCGATTCGTTTCGATGTCAGGATCGATATAAAAAACCACAGGCGCTTCCATGCTTTCGCCCGGCTTGAGCGTGTGTTCGGTAAAACAGAAGCATTGCATTTTCACGAAATGCGCTCCGGCGTGCGACGGCTGCACGTTGAAGGTGGCGATGCCGGTCGTGGCTACGTCGCTGCGATTGGTCACCTTGTAAAACACGGTCATCGTCTGCCCGACGCGCGCGCTGACGACGCTTTGTTCAGCCTCGAAGCTCCAGCCCAACCGTGGCGCGACATTGGCATCGAAGCGAATCTGGATGATCCGATTCGATGTGCCTGACGCAGCTTCGGACCGCACCATCGGCGTGCCGCCAAAGCCGGTCATGCGGCAGAACAGGTCGTAGAGCGGCACCGAGGCGAAGGCGAGAGCGGTCATCGACATCACCAGCGCGCCGCACCACAACGCGGTGCGCGTCGCCTTGAGGTGCTGGGCTTCGCTGCTGTGAAGAGGACGCACACTCATCGGATCGTCTTCACCATAGACACCGAATAGAAGATCACGGCCAGCACCCCGAGCGCAACCGCGATGGCAATTGAGCGGCGCTTGCGCACGCGCTCCTCGTCGGGCGTCAGCTTGGGTGGGGTTGGAAAGCCGGTCATGCTCACCACACCTTCGGCATGGCCCACATCAGGCCAAGGCTATGTTCGGCAAGAAGGGCAGAAAACAGAGCGAACAGATACAGGATCGAAAAGCCGAACATCTGCATGCCAGCCTTGTGGCTGGCCTCGACGTCCGGCGCTTTGAGGATGCGCCACGCGATGCCGGTCATGCCGACGCCGCCCAGCGCGGTGACAACAGTGTAGGCAGCGCCGCCCATGCCCATCAGTGTCGGAACGAAGGCGAAGAGCACCAGCGCAATCGTGTAGGCCATGATCTGGCGGCGGGTCGATGCGTCACCCGCGACGTTCGGCATCATCGGCACGCCGGCGCGCTCGTAATCCTTGGCTTTCGCCATGGCCAGCGCCCAGAAATGGGGAGGGGTCCACAGGAAGATGATGGTGAACAGGACGATGCCGGCCCAGCCGACCTGGCCGGTCACGACAGCCTCGCCGATCACGGGCGGGAAGGCACCCGCCGCGCCGCCAATCACGATGTTCTGCGCCGTCCAGCGCTTGAGCCACATCGAATAGACCACGGCGTAGAAGAAGATCGTGAAGGCGAGGAGGCCAGCGGCCAGCCAGTTGGCGACCACGCCAAGCATCAGCACGGAGCCCGCCGACAGCGCCATGCCGAATGCGTAGG
>JBOFFB010000180.1:0-5774 GCA_051648385.1 Allobosea sp. | reverse complement strand
CATTGCACCGAAACTCAAACCGCATTTTGATCTCTCCGAGATGCGCCATGCCTTTGCCGACAAGCCGCCGATGGAAGCCTTGATGCGCGATCTGCCGATGTGGATCGTGACCGGCCCTGATCCTGCCGAACGCGGCCTTGCAAAAGTCGCGCTTGATCCGGCGGCATTCGGGCTCGATGATCGGCTCTGGGCCTGAATGCGTCCAATGTCATCACCGGCCTTGTGCCGGTGATCTCGACATGACGGACGCGCGGCTTCACTTGACCGAGATGGCAGGCACAAGGCCTGCCATGACACTTCCAGGGGGAACTTATGCGACTGAAGAACAAGGTGGCACTGATCACAGGTGGCGGGCAGGGCTTCGGCCAGGGCATCGCCGAAACCTTCGCGCGTGAGGGGGCAAAGGTCGCGGTGGTCGATCTCGATCTCGACAAGGCGCGCGCTGTCGCCAAGGGCATCGGGCGCAATGCCTTCGCCATCAAGGCGGATGTTTCGAAAGCGCGGGATGTGCAGCGCATGGTAGCGGTCACGATCAAGCGCTTCGGCGACTTTGAAATCATCGTCAACAATGCCGGCATCAGCCATCGCAACCGGCCCTTGATGGAGGTGACCGAAGCTGAGTTCGACAAGGTTTTCGCGGTCAACGTCAAGTCGATCTTCCTGACCACGCAGGCTGTGGTGCCTCATTTCCGTTCGCGTGGCGGCGGTGTGATCTGCAATATCGGTTCGACGGCGGGCATCCGGCCAAGGCCGGGCCTGACCTGGTACAACGCGTCGAAGGGGGCGGTGAACCTCGTGTCGAAATCGCTGGCGGTTGAGCTAGCGCCTGACAAGATCAGGGTTGTCGCAATTGCACCGGTGGCTGGGGAGACGCCGCTGCTGGCGACCTTCATGGGCGAGGACACGCCAGAGAAGCGGGCGCAGTTCCGGGCATCGATCCCGCTCGGGCGGCTCTCGACGCCGCAGGATATCGCCAATGCCTGCCTGTTCGTCTGTTCGGACGAAGCGGCGATGGTGACGGGCGCGGTGCTGGAAGTCGATGGCGGACGCTGCATTTGAAGCGCGCCCCTTGACGCGCGGCCACGAAACGCTGCCATACGCAGATGGCCAAGACAGCACCCAAACCCGCCCCTGCCGTGCTCACCACCGAGCGCCGCATCGCCAAGACGGCAGCAGAGAAGGCGACCGAGTCACTGCGCGAGAAGATCGTGGTGGCGCTCGTCGGCTTTGTGCTGACAGGCGTGATCGGCACGGTGTTGACCACCTGGATCCAGCAGCGTGGCTGGGCCTGGCAGAACCGCGTCGCCAAGATCGACAAGGATACAGAAGCCGCGATCGCGACCTATCGCGCCACGTCTGACCTGATCAACACGCGCTGGCACGCCACCTTCCGCATGGTGCGAGCACTGGAGCGCGGCACAGGCGGCGAGGCATGGACCGCGACGCGTACGGTTTTCGAAAATGCAGACCGCGACTGGGCGCTGCGCTATACCAATGTGTCACGCGAGATCGAGTTCTTTGTCGATACGCCGTTTGGCATCGAGCCGGGCGAGATGCTGAAACCCGTGTGGGGTCTGTCGTGCGATGCTTATGCACTGCGTGGCACGCCGGGCTCTGCCATCGACAGCCGCTCGGCACGAGTGGTGCTGGAGGTGATCAACCATTGCCACGGCATCACCAAGGACGAGTTGGAGAAGCTCGCCGATGCACGCGGGGACGGTGCGCAACCCGCGAAACCTGCCGATGCAGCGGTCACGGTGACGCTGTATCGCCGACTGGAGCACCTTTACCGCACCAATGATGCGCTGCGCTGCCTGATCTTCGAGCGGGCGCTTGCCGTGCGCGAGTCGGTCTCGACCGAAAGCTACTGGTCGACATTTTTCGGTGTCGGTGCGCCGCGCTATGCCGCAACGCTCAAGGAACGTGACTGCGCGGGTGCCTGATCAGGCGAGTGCGTTCCTGAGGCATTGCTGCTGAGCCGGGGCATCATCGGGGAACCCGAGATCGGCCCAAAGCTGGTTCGCCCGTGCGATCACCGCGCCGACTGTCGGGCCGGCGGGAATACCGAGCGCCAGCACATCCGCGCCCTTGAAGGGCGACACCGGGATGAGGAGTGCTCTGAGTGTATGGGCGCGGCTTTCGCCGAGTTCCTGTGCGAGGATGCCGAGCGCGTCATGCACGGCGCTGGCACCGAGATGCAGGCCGGTCAGCTGGTAGTTTCGGTCGGTGAGCGCAGTGGTGGCGCCGAGTTCCGCCAGCGCTTTTGCCGCGTCGTCCAGCCGCGTTCGCTCTGCGCTGGAGAGCTTGAGTTTCAGATCCAGCGCCGCTGCGTTCGCGCGTGTTCGCACGGACAGTGCGGCCAGCCGAGCGGGTGCATCGCTGGTTGGGAAAAGCTCCACGGCGGCGTGAAAAGCCTCCAGATGGGCCGGCAAATTGCCTGCTGCCTCATGCCAGATGCCGCTGGCCGCAAAGACGGGCAGAACTTCCGCAGCCCCTTTCGCCACGAGAAGTTTCATCAGCTCAGTCCGGATGCGCTCGGCAGACAGCTTGACCATGCCATCTTTCAGTGCCTTGCACGCCGCCAGCCCGTCGGTATCCAGCGCGCCCTTGCCGTATTCGGCATGGAAGCGGAAAAAGCGCATGATGCGCAAGTAGTCTTCGGTGATGCGCCTGGACGGATCGCCGATGAAGCGGACCTTGCGCACCGCAAGATCGGCTAGCCCGCCAGCATAGTCATTCACCGTGCCGTCTGCTGACAGCGAGAGCTGGTTGATGGTGAAGTCACGCCGCAGCGCGTCCTCCTTGAAACTGTCCGAGAAGGCGACAACCGCGTGCCGCCCGTCTGTCTCGACATCGCGGCGCAGGGTGGTGACTTCAAAGGGTGTCTTGCCGATGATGATGGTGACCGTGCCGTGTGAGAGGCCGGTCGGCACGACTTTCAGCCCGGCCTTTGCAGCGCGCGCCATGGTCTCGTCGGGTTTGAGTGTCGTGGCGAGATCGATGTCGGTGGTCGGCAGTCCCAGCAGCGTGTTGCGGATGGCACCGCCGACGATGCGTGTTTCCGCGCCGTCAGTGTTCAGCAGCTGCAATAGCGCGTGCACGGGTGGCCGTGCCAGTAGCGTCGCAAAGCGCCCAGCCATGGCCTGCGCTGTCCCGCTCACGGCTTGTCGTTGAAACGGCCCGGAATGAGCTTGCCGTTTTCCATGTGCGGCGGTGTGTAAGGGCCGGTGTGTGTGTCGGCAGTCATCCCCGCGAAGATGATCGAGCCGATGCCGAGCAGGATGCCGGCCACGGCCAGCCCGAACTTCCAGCCGCTCCAATGCTCGATGTCGAGTGGATTTCGCTTGGTGATCACCAGCCAGAACGCAAACAGCGCAAACGGCACGAAGAACAACAGCACATCGTCAAGGATCAGTCGCAGCATCAAAGCAGCCCTTCGGGCATGTGGACTGGTTTTTGGCTTTGGCCCAGCAACCTGTCATGCAGGTTGCGCAGGATGCCGGCGGTCGCGCCCCAGATGTAGCGCTCGCCGTAGGGCATAGCATAGTAGCTGCGATAGACGCCCTTCCATTCGCGGCCGTGGCGCTGGTGATTGGCTGGGTCCATCAAGAAGCTGAGCGGTGTCTCGAAGACCTCATCGACCTCGCCACGGTTGATGCTCAGCACGAAGGCCGGGTCGACGGCGGCCACGACTGGCACGATGCGGTAGCCCGTGCCGGTCAGGTAGGCATCGAGGAAACCGAGTGGCGTGACATGGGCGCGGGCAAGCCCGATTTCTTCCTCGGCTTCGCGCAGCGCGGTCTCGACAGCGGAAGTGTCGCCTTCATCGATCTTGCCGCCCGGAAAGGCGATCTGACCCGAGTGGTCGCGCAAGGCGGCAGCCCGCAACGTAAGCAAAACCGTGGCACCTTCCGGTCGTTTGATCACCGGCACCAATACGGCGGCAGGCTTCAGGCTGGCCTCGTCGGGCGACGGGACAGGATGTTCCTGATGATCATGATCGGAGCGCGGTCGGGCGATGAGGTCGCCCAGCTCGGGTACGGCGCGCCTGAGGCCGGTACCAGCCAGCGCCTCGAAGTGCGAAAACGGAAAGACCGAAGCAAGCGCACGGTTCACGTGAGCCCCTCAAGCTCGCCCGCCGCCATGACCGGATAAAACGCACCCCCTGCCATCACACCGAACATATCGCTCCCGCCGTGGTCCTGAACAGTGCCGAGCGCCAGCAAATCATAGGTCAGTGCCCGCGTCACCCGTGCCCAGAGGCCGCGCCGGATGTGGACGTAGGGCCTGACGCCGCCGCTGGGACCCTGCGCAAAGCGCAAGGCATTGTCCAGACCAACCATGACAAGATCATCAACGTTGGTGCGGAAGGAAAGCTGACGCGCTCCGCCTTCACCGTCGACAGCCATCTCGACCGCCTGAAAAGGTGCATCCTCAACGGTGATGCCGATTTTCTCCACCGGCGTAACCAGCACGAAGTGTCCGTCCTCGAGTTTCAGCACGGAGGCGAAGAGCCTGACCAGAGCCGGGCGGCCAATCGGCGTGCCCATGTAGAACCACTGGCCGTCAGCTGCGATGTGCATGTCGATGTCGCCACAGAAAGGCGGGTTCCAGCGCTCGATCGGCGGCAAGCCCTTGGGTGCCGCTCCGAGGCTGGCCATCAGTCGCTGCAGTCCGTCGGGAGCAGTCTCCTTGGCAGTCGCTTCGTCCGGCTCTCTCGCCATTGTGATCCTTGCTTTGCGCTGCTGGCTTGTCGACTTGGCGCTGTCACGATCTACATAGCAGTGATGGAAGCGGATTTGCAGTTGCAGCGGCATTCTCTTTTCGGTGATTTGCCGATTTCTGCCCTGTGGGTTGCTGGCCATGGCTGGGGATCAGTGACAGCCCATGCTTGTGGCAGAGACGCTTTGCCTCCAATCTGCCGCAACCTGCCCGCAACGTTGGCACCGTTCTTGATAGCACCAGAACGCCCGATGAAGCGCCCATCCGTTTCGACCTCAAGGAGCTGCCCATGACCACCGCCCAGGAAGCCACCGTGCATCAGACGGTCGATTTCGAGACGGCCGTGGCAGAGGCCGCCGAAAGCGCATTGGCTTCCATCAGCAAGGCCCGCATCGAGATCGGCAAGGCCATCTTCGGTCAGGGTGACGTCGTCGATCTGGCGCTGATCACCGTGCTGGCCGGTGGCCATGGCCTGCTGGTCGGCTTGCCTGGCCTCGCTAAGACGCGGCTGGTCGAAACCATGGGCACGGTGCTCGGCATCACCGCCCGACGTGTGCAGTTCACGCCGGACCTGATGCCTTCCGACATTCTCGGCACCGAGGTGCTGGACGAGACGCCTGAAGGCCGCCGCCAGTTCCGCTTTGTCAAAGGCCCGATCTTCACCCAGTTGCTCATGGCGGACGAGATCAATCGCGCCAGCCCGCGCACACAGTCAGCGCTGTTGCAGGCGATGCAGGAGAACCATGTCACTGTAGCGGGTGAGCGGTATGATCTGCCCAAGCCCTTCCATGTTCTGGCGACGCAGAACCCTATCGAGCAGGAGGGCACATATCCGCTGCCCGAGGCGCAGCTTGACCGTTTCTTGATGCAGATCGATGTCGGTTATCCCGACCGCGAGGCCGAGCGCCGCGTGCTGATTGAAACTACCGGCCAGGAGGGTGACAAGCCCGCCGCCGCCATGACAGCCGAGCAACTGATGGCCGCACAGCGACTGGTGCGCCGCCTTCCGGTCGGCGACAGCGTGGTCGAGGCCATCCTTGATCTGGTGCGAG
>JBOFFB010000179.1:0-3032 GCA_051648385.1 Allobosea sp. | reverse complement strand
GATTTTCACTGTTTTGATTTTTGCTGTGGCACCATGCCCGCATAGCGCGGCGCGTGGGATTTCGCTATGTGTGCGTTCATGAGCAATGCAAAGTCCCGCAAATCACCCGCCGACGCGGATAACGCGACCCATTTTGGTCCCGGAGCCGAGCAGGCGACCCACTTTGGCTATCAGACCGTTCGCCTCGCCGACAAGCAGGCCAAGGTCGACGATGTCTTCCACAAGGTGGCGGGCCGCTATGACCTGATGAACGACTTCATGTCGATGGGTCTGCACCGGGTCTGGAAAGACCTGATGGTGTCGATGGTGAAGCCACCGCGCGAAAAGCCGTTCCGCCATCTCGATGTGGCGGGCGGCACGGGCGATGTGGCCTTCCGTGTGCTGGAGGCAGGGGGAGACGCCACCCGCGTCACCGTGCTCGACATCAACAGCGACATGCTGGAAGTCGGACGGGTGCGCGCTGAAAAGCGTTTTGGCGATGATGCGCGCATCGATTTCGTCGAGGCCAACGCCGAGGAACTGCCCTTCGAGGGCGGCCAGTTCGATGCCTACACGATCGCCTTTGGCATCCGCAACGTGCCGCGCATCGACAAGGCGCTCAGCGAAGCTTACCGCGTGCTGAGGCGCGGCGGGCGCTTTCTCTGCCTCGAATTCAGCGAGGTCAGCATCCCGATCCTTGATCAGATTTACGAGACATATTCTTTCAACGTGATTCCGCCAATGGGCCGGATGGTGACGGGCGAGGCCGAGCCCTACCAGTATCTGATCGAGTCGATCCGCAAGTTCCCGCGCCCGAAGGTGTTCGAGGGCATGATCGCGGAGGCGGGTTTTGCGCGTGCCAGCTTCACGCCGCTCACAGGCGGGGTGGTCGCGATCCATTCCGGCTGGAAACTGTAGGGCGCGCCGTTTGTTTTCCACGCTCGCCTCCATCCTGAGACTATCGCGCGTCGGCCTTGTGCTGGCACGCGAAGGTGCGCTGGCACTCGTCGACCCTGCTGCCCTGCCTGCGGGCCCAGCGCGGTGGGGGCTGAAACTCGCCCGCCTGATCGAGCGGCGCAATGCCGGCGCATCAGCGGAGCGGCTAGCGGCCGCGCTGACAAGGCTTGGGCCAAGCCATGTCAAGTTCGGCCAGTTCATGGCGACAAGGCCCGATGTCGTTGGCCCGCGCGTGGCCGCTGACCTGTCGCTGTTGCAGGACCGGATGGAGCCTTTCTCCACCGACGTCGCGAAGAAGACGGTAGAAGCCTCGCTCGGGCGGCCGCTGTCCGAGGTTTTTCGTGTCTTCGACGAACCGATTGCTGCCGCCTCGATTAGCCAGGTGCATCCGGCCCTGACCCATGATGGGCGCAAGGTGGCCGTGAAAGTGCTGCGCCCTCATGTGCGCGAGCGCTTCAACCGCGACCTGAAAGCCATGCGGCGCGGGGCGGAGCTTGCCGAGCAATTCTCACCAGACGCCAAGCGCCTGCGTATCACGGGAGTGGTCGACACGCTGATCCGCTCGGTGACGATGGAGATGGACCTCAGACTCGAAGCTGCGGCGCTGTCGGAGCTGGCCGAGAATACCGCCAAGGATACAGATTTCCGCGTGCCAAAGCCGGACTGGGAGCTCACTGGCAGCAACATTCTCGTGGCCGAATGGGTTGACGGCATCCGCCTGTCGGACCTCGCGGCCATCGATGCGGCGGGCCATGACCGGGTCAAGCTTGGCCAGTGCGTGATCCAGTCTTTCCTGAAGCACACGCTGCGAGACGGCTTTTTCCATGCAGACATGCACCCGGGAAACCTGTTCGTCGATGCCGAGGGGCGGCTTGTCGCCGTCGATGGCGGCATCATGGGCCGGCTCGGGCCGAAGGAGCGGCGCTTTCTCGCGGAAATCCTGCTCGGCTTCATCACCCGCAACTACACGCGCGTGGCAGAGGTGCATTTCGAGGCTGGTTATGTGCCTGCACACCATTCGGTGGCCGATTTTGCCCAGGCCATCCGCGCCGTGGGCGAGCCGATCCATGACCGCAGCGCCGATCAGATCTCGATGGCCAAGGTCTTGACGCTGCTGTTCGAGATCACAGGCCTGTTCGACATGAAGACGCGCACCGAACTGGTGATGCTGCAAAAGACCATGGTCGTGGTCGAGGGCGTGGGCCGCATGCTCGACCCTCAACTCGATATGTGGCGCACGGCAGAGCCCGTCGTGCGCGAGTGGATCGGGCGCAATCTTGGCCCCATTGGCCGCATCGAGGATGCAGGCCGGGGTGTGATGTCGCTGGCCGGCGCTGTGGCCAGTTTGCCGGAGACAGTCGCACGCGGCGAGCGGCTTCTGGCCCATCTTGAGGATGCAACCTCGCGCGGCTTCACGCTCGACCGCGACAGCATCGAGGCCATCGGCAAGGCAGAGGCGCGTGGCCAGCGCGGCAGCAACCTTGCCCTCTGGGCTGCGGTTGCGCTGCTGGCTTACATCGTGTTCTTTCACTGATACCAGAGTTGCCAGAGCGCTTGGCTTTGCTCTAACTAGGCCATGACAGAGCACAGACATACTCCCACACATATTGTCTCGACCGCTGACGAGGCGGTCGACCGGCTGCAGGAACTCTACGAAGCGGCCACCGCCGCCATCCGCAAGGCGCTCGACGCCTACCTCACCGACCGCACCGCGCCGACGCCCGAACAGCGGGCGCGTTTCCGGTATCCGGAGCTGCGCGTGACGTACAAACCGGAAAGCGTGGCCGGCAAGATGCGCCGGGGTTACTCTCGCTTTGCCGCACCGGGGGTCTATTCCACCACCGTCACCCATCCCGGCGAGTTCCGCAGCTACCTGATCGACCAGCTGAAGCCGCTGGAACGCGACTACGGCGCAGTCATCGAAGTCGGCATGAGCGACCAGGAAATTCCCTATCCGTATGCGTTGCAAGGCGGGGATGAACTGGCGCGCGGTGGCGTGACAGCGGCGGAACTGGCGCAGCATTTCCCTGTACCGTTGCTCTCCACCATTGGTGACGAGATCGCGGATGGCACCTTCGACATGACGGGCCCCGGCC
>JBOFFB010000178.1:0-1946 GCA_051648385.1 Allobosea sp. | reverse complement strand
CAGTAGGCAGTTGGCAGTAGAAATAGACAGCGACATGCCGGTTCTGTCCCTTTCGACTGCCTACTGCCCTACTGACTGGCCCATATCACCCGCGCGATGAACGAGACGTCGGTCAGTTGCAGCACCCTGTCTGCATGGTCGGGGTTGAGCGAGGCCAGTTCCACCGTCTTCAGCGTCTTGCGCTTCAGCTCCTTGGCCAGCACCTCACCTTCCATGGTGCGCACCACCACACGGTCGCCGCGCCTGACGGGTGCCGATGGCGAGACGATGATCGTGTCGCCATCGCGGTAGAGCGGCATCATCGAATCACCGTTGATTTCCAGCGCATAGCAGCGCTCGTCCGAAATGTCGGGGAAGGCCACCTCGTCCCAGCCATTGCCGGATGGCAGGCCGTTGTCATCGAAGAAGCCGCCCGTGCCCGCCTGCGCAAAGCCGATCAGCGGGATAGTGCGCTGGCGCATGGCTTTCCGGCCGATATTTGCCACCAGAGAGATGAATTCGTCGAGATTGGCCCCCGTCGCGGCCAGGATCTTGGCCAGTGATTCGGTCGACGGCCAACGCTCGCGCCCATCCGCGCCAATGCGCTTGGAGCGGTTGAACGTCGTCGCGTCGAGCCCCGCGCGCTTGGCGAGGCCGGATGGTGTCATCTGGTAGCGTTCGGCGAGCGCGTCGATCGCGCCCCAGATCTGGTCATGCGACAGCATGTGGTGGCTCCGCGTGAGAACAAGTCAGCATATCTCATAGCATAGGAATTTAGCCCTTGAAACAGACATCATGCCTAGAATGAAGGGATGTTGCGACACGTGATGAATCGGTGGGTTGAAGCCTGACCGCGCCCAATCTAGAGCAAGGACGGGCGCTGCGCCGGAGACAGTCCATGACCGTGTTCATCTATAAAATCCATCCCGCTGCCGATTGGGCCAAGGCCGAGCAGGCAGGCGAATTTCATGGCGCTCCAGTAGACCACGCAGATGGCTACATCCATTTTTCCACTGGTGCGCAGGCTCGTGACACGGCGGCCAGGCATTTCGCCGGACAGGCAGGACTGTTGCTGATCGCCGTCGATGCTGCCGCTCTCGGTGACGGGCTTGTGTGGGAGCCATCACGCGGCGGCGCATTGTTTCCGCATCTGTACGCGCCGCTCGCGCTTGCGGCCGTGCGCTGGGTCATGCCACTACCGCTTGGGGCAGACGGCAACCATGTCTTTGACGAGGGCGTGATCTGATGGTTGGCCTGTTCGATCTTGCCCGCCCGCTGATCCACGCGCTGGACCCCGAGACGGCGCACAAGCTGACGGTTGCTGCGCTTGTCATGGCTCCGCGCCGTGTCCCACCACAGGACGACAAGCGTCTTGCCGTCAGCGCATTCGGCCTCGACTTTCCCAATCCGCTCGGACTCGCCGCCGGTTTTGACAAACATGCCGAGGCCATTGATGGCGTGCTGGGTCTTGGTGTCGGCTTCACCGAGATAGGAGGCGTGACGCCCTTGGCGCAGGACGGCAATGCCAGGCCGCGCGTCTTTCGCCTGCCCGAGGATGGTGCCGTTATCAACCGCTATGGCCTCAACAGTGTCGGTGCGGCTGTGGTGGCGGCCCGGCTTTGGGCGCGTAGCGGGAGACGCGGTATTGTCGGCGTCAACCTGGGAGCCAACAAGGAGTCTCCCGACAGAGCGGGAGACTATGCCATACTTGCCGGAAAACTGGCACCGCTCTGTGATTTTCTGACGATCAATGTCTCCTCGCCCAACACGCCGGGCTTGCGCGACCTGCAGGGCGAGGCGCAACTCGACACGCTGATCGCCCGCACGCTGGAGGCGCGCGATGGCGCAGCGCAGGCAAGGCGGACACCCGTGCTGCTCAAGATCGCTCCCGATCTTGCCGAGATCGACATTGACGGCATCGTCGAGGTGGCTCGGCGGCGCGGCATCGATGGCATGATCGTGGCCAA
>JBOFFB010000177.1:0-3568 GCA_051648385.1 Allobosea sp. | reverse complement strand
GTCGCAAAGCGCAGTTTGATACTCGCCAACTCGATGAATGTCGCCAATTCGTCGGCGCGACGGATGACATCGTCCATGTCGAGAATGCCCTCGCCGAAGCGCCTGAACCAGCGCGTGGTTGGCCCCTCCAGAACGGTGCCGCGCACGCCCAGCAGCGACGCATCCGGTGCCATGGCGCGGCCAAGCGCCATCAGGCTGCTTTCGTCGCCGCCTGTGCCATGCAGGAGCAAGAGCGGCATTGCCTCGGGGTCGCGCCCTCGCTCGAAGCGAATGTGATAGCCGTTGATCTGGTCGGTCATGATGTGTCCTTGCATGCAGGTGAGGTGTGCTTCCAGACATGGTCCGAAACGATTGTGCCAGCGCCGATGATGGCATCAGCGCAAACAGACAGCATCGTTAAACGGCGGCCTTTTGCGGTGCCAGCGGAGGAAGAGCGCGCGTGATATCGGCACGGCGCGGTTCGAGCCAGCTCGGCAATTGCAGCTTGTGCCCGAGTGTCGCGACCGTTTCGTCTGTCGCGAAGCCCGGGGCGTCCGTTGCGATCTCAAAGATCACACCGGAGGGCTCGCGGAAGTAGATGGAGCGGAAGTAGCAGCGGTCCATCTGCTCAGTGGTCTGAATGCCAAGCCTGCTGGCGAGGGTCGCAGACATCTCGCTTTGCTCAGCGTCGCTTTGTGCCCGGAAGGCGACATGGTGCACAGAGCCGGCGCCCATCCGGCCTGGCAGAAAATCCCCCACGACGCGCAAATCGACTGCGCCGCCCATCACAGGGGCGCTTGCGTCCGCACTCGCGCTGTAGCGCACGAAGCTGCCCTCGCGTGCCGCCTCGCGAAAGCCCAGTGCATCGGTCAGCACTTCAGCGCTGCGGTCAGCAGTTGTCACCCACATGGTAACGCTGCGAATGCCGCGGATGGCATAGTCAACGCCAACCCCGTCACCCGTCCAGGCAGGCAGCATGTCAGCCGCAGCCAAGGCGACCAGCGCAAGGCGCGTCCCGTCATGATCCTGAAACGGCAGGACTGTTTCGCCGAAGCGCTTCTCGGGCGTGCTGAACGCGACTCCATGGGCGATGAAGCGTTCGGTCCAGAAGCCGATGCCAGCGCCTGGAATCGCAAAAATCGTCTCGCCAACCTGTCCTGTGCCGACACGGCCCGGCGCGGCATTTGCGTGCGGAAAGAATGTCAGGATCGAGCCGGGGCTGCCGCCCTCGTCGCCGAAGTACAGGTGATAAGTGCCGGGATCGTCGAAATTCACAGTTTGTTTGATCAGGCGCAGGCCAAGTACATCACGGTAGAATGCGAGGTTGGCGGCGGCGTCGCTAGCAATGGCTGTGACGTGATGAATGCCATTCATTGTTGGCTCCTGCATGGTTTGTGGCTGTGGTGCCTCGGAGCTCCTCATGTGAGCAGTGTTTGCCAAAACGAAAAGGCTGACAAGTGATTGTTTGCAAATTCGCAAGGTTGATGATCTGTGAAGATCATCTTTGCGAAACCACGTCTGGTTACAAGCATTTAAGGTGAATAAAAGTTCCGATTTGCGAATTAACCACTTAACTACTCCCGCCCCGCAATAATCATTTCACAAACAGGGACAGGCGCCAAAACAAACAGGCGCAGGGGTATCAGTGATGATTACAAACGAACTTCGTGAATTTGTTGAGCACGTTCTGGAATGCAAGAATATTGATGACACGGACGTCAACAAACTTGCGCGTGATATACTTGGCGACAGTCTTCTATCCCATGACGTCATCGACGTGCTTGTCGCGCTTGACCGGGCCGTGGCAACGCCGAACGCAAACTGGGCCGAATATCTGGTGACGACAGTTGTCGACTACGTGGTCTGGACATGCCGCCCGACCGGTGTAGTGGGCCGCGACCTTTCGCAGTGGCTGATTGCCACGCTGTCAGTCGGCGAGGGGCAGACCGCCAATGCACGCCGCATTGCTTTCGAGGTTGTGCGCGAGGCTGAACGTTGTGACGAGAACCTGATTTCGTTCGCCATGAGCCGGCCCAGGGTCCAGCCAGCGCAGAGCTTGTCGGACAGCAATGCTGCACTTCTGGTCGCGTGACTGATACACTTTGCCTTACGCCGCCTGTGCAAGAACGCACGGGCGGCGTTTTTCGTTGCCGACTTTCGGACATGTGGACGCAAGCCCGCGCGTGCCCTAAACCTCCCGAAGAATAACAAGACTTCTGCATTCCGGGCGGGCACGCATGTTCAAGAAGATCCTGATTGCCAACCGTGGCGAGATTGCCTGCCGCGTGATCAAGACGGCACGGCGGATGGGCATCAAGACGGTGGCCGTGTACTCCGACGCTGACCGCGAGGCGCTGCACGTCCGGATGGCGGACGAGGCTGTGCATATCGGCCCGCCTGCAGCCGCCGAAAGCTATCTCGTCATCGAAAAGATCATTGCCGCCTGCAAGGCAACCGGTGCGGAGGCTGTGCATCCGGGTTACGGTTTTCTGTCCGAGCGTGCGGCCTTTGCGCAGGCGCTGAAGGACAATGACATCATTTTCATCGGCCCCAATCCGCACGCGATCGGCGCGATGGGCGACAAGATCGAAAGCAAGAAAGCGGCGGCGGCAGCGGGTGTTTCAACCGTGCCGGGCTATCTTGGCGTCATCCATGACGCGCAGCATGCGATGAAAATCGCTGAGGAGATCGGCTATCCAGTGATGCTGAAGGCGTCCGCTGGCGGTGGTGGCAAGGGCATGCGCATCGCGTGGAGTGCGTCCGAAGTCCAGGAAGGATTTGACCGGTCTAAGTCGGAGGCCAAGTCATCCTTTGGTGATGACCGGATGTTCGTCGAGAAATTCATCGTCAATCCGCGCCATATCGAGATTCAGGTGCTCGGCGACAAGCACGGCAACGTCATCCATCTCGGCGAGCGTGAATGTTCTGTGCAACGCCGCAACCAGAAGGTGATCGAGGAAGCGCCATCGCCACTGCTTGACGAAGTCACGCGGCGACTGATGGGCGAGCAGGCCGTGGCGCTGGCGAAAGCGGTGAACTATGACAGCGCGGGCACAGTTGAATTCGTGGCGGGCCAGGACCGCTCATTTTTCTTTCTTGAGATGAACACCCGTCTGCAGGTCGAGCATCCCGTGACTGAAATGATCACCGGTGTTGATCTTGTCGAGGAGATGATCCGGGTTGCCTATGGCGAAAGGCTCCGGCTCTCACAGGCGGACGTGAAGCTGAACGGCTGGGCGGTGGAGAGCCGCATCTATGCCGAGGACCCGACCCGCAATTTCCTGCCGTCGACGGGCAGGCTTGTCACATACCGTCCGCCTGCCGAAGGACAGGACGGGGCTGCGACCGTTCGCAATGACACCGGCGTGTTCGAGGGCGGTGAAATCTCGATCTACTATGATCCGATGATCGCCAAGCTGGTGACCTGGGCACCGAGCCGCCTCGAAGCCATCGAGGCGCAGGCGCGGGCACTCGATGCCTTTGCCATCGACGGCATCCGTCACAATATCCCGTTCCTCGCCACCATGATGGGGCAGGAGCGTTGGCGCTCGGGCAATCTTTCCACCGGTTACATTGCGGAGGAATTTCC
>JBOFFB010000176.1:0-9284 GCA_051648385.1 Allobosea sp. | reverse complement strand
CGCACCCATGGTTGCGGGCGCTGGTGCTTCACGCAGCCCCAGTGCATAGCCACCGACACCGGCGACCGCCACCGCGCCGAGCGCGAGCTTAAACAATCTCGACAGTTTCCGTCTCGCCATTGGGGCGCACCAGCCAGGTCTGGATGCCGTTGTTGTGGTAGATGTTGTTGACCCCGCGCACCTTGCGCAGCTCGTCCTTGGTGGGCTGCACGTAGCCGGTGGAGTCATGGGCGCGGGACTGGATCATCATCTCGCGGCCGTCCCAGTTGAAATCGACGTAAAACCGCGTCAGCGACTGGTTGAGCACCGGCCCGTCGATACGCGCCTCCTGCCAATTGCGCCCGCCATCCAGCGTAACATCCACCCGCGAAATCGTGCCACGCCCTGACCACGCCAGGCCCGAAATCACGTTCTGGCCGCGTGCCAGCATCGGGGCCTGCGGCGACGGGTTGGTCACCACCGACTTCGCATCCATGATGAAGGTGAAGCGACGCGAGCGGCCATCGCTCATCAGGTCGGTGTACTTCGAGGTTTCCTCGCGGGCGAGATGGGCCATGTCGGTCACTTCAAGCCGCCGCAGCCACTTGACCCACATGTTGCCTTCCCAACCCGGCACGACGAGGCGGGCGGGATAGCCCTGTTCGGGGCGCAGCATCTCGCCATTCATGCGATACGCGACCATGCAATCCTCCAGCGCCTTCGCCAGCGGGATAGAGCGGTTCATGCCGGACGAATCAGCGCCCTCGGCCATCACCCATTTGGCGTTGGTCTTGACGCCGGCCTCGTTCAGAAGGTGCTTGAGCTGCACGCCGGTGTACATCACGTTGTGCACCATGCCGTGGGTGAACTGGCAGCCATTGAGCTGCGCGCCGCGCCATTCCATGCCGGAATTGGCAGCACATTCGAGGAAATGCACCCGGTTGACGCGCGGAAAACGCTTCAGGTCCTCTATGGTGAAGACGAGCTCCTTGTCGACCAGCCCGTTGATCATCAGGCGGTATTGCTTCGGGTCGATTTCGGCCACGCCGCCATGATGACGCTCGAAACACAGGCCCGATGGCGTGATGATGCCGTCAAGCTCATGCAGCGGCGTGAAGTTGACCGAGGACTGTCGGCTGGCGGTCAGCCATTCGACATCGCGGCGCACCACATGGGCCTCGAATTTCGAGGGCTTGCCATAGGGCCGGTCGGCCACACCGTCACCCAGCACCTTGCTCCAGTCCGGCAATTCGGTGATCGCCTTGTCAGGCGCGGCCTTTGCGCTGGTGGCTGCAACGACACTGCCAGCAGCGGCGGCGGCGGCAAGGAAGCCGCGGCGGGAGGTTTTGCTGTGGTCAGTCATTCATGTCCCTCTCAACGTCCGGTCCGCGTCATGGTCGGGCTTGACCCGAGAATGACGGCTAAATTCATCAGACCCCCACCACCTTCACTGCATCAAGGGGCCGCGGTTCGATCACTTTCTTGGCCGTGATAAACTTGTCCACCACGTCCCAGATCGGGGGCCCTTGGGTGTTTTCGTTGATCGAAGCCCAGCCTGCGACGGTGTAATTGCGCGCGGCATCGATGGCCTGTCCGGTCTTGAGATAGGTCATGTTCGAGATGCGCGAGCCAATGGCCTTGGCGGGGTCGATGGTGAAGCCCATGCCGCCGACACGCACCATGTCGCCGCCGCCCTGGAAGTACGGGTCGGGGTTGAAGATGTTGTCGGCCACGTCCTCGATCACCTCTTTGAGGCGCGCACCGGTCATCTGCATGCGGTAGCAGTTGGGATAGCTCATGGCACAGGCGTTGGTGACGTCCTCGAAGGTGATGTCCTGGCCCGGCAGAAGGCTTGCGCCCCAGCGCACACCCGGCGAAAGCGCAATCTCAGCGTCGCGTTCCTGCAGCATCGCATCGGTGAAGACATCATCGAGCGAGCCCTGGAAATTGCCTCGCCGATAGAGCACACCGGTTGTCTTGCCGAGCACCCGCGTGAGGTCTTTCTGATACGGCGCGCGGTGCTTTGCAATCAACGCTGCGACCTCCGCATCGGGACGGATGGCATCGGAGAAGACCGGGATCAGCCGGTACTGGAAGCTACGGATTTCCTTGCCCTGCACGTCGAGATCAAGGCGGCTGACAAACTTGCCGTGGCTGCCGGTGGCGATCAACAGTGTCTTGCCGACCCGGATGGCTTCGGGCAGCGCATCATGGGTGTGGGCGGTGAGGATCACATCGATACCGCGCACCCTGCCCGCCATCTTGCGGTCCATGTCGAAGCCGTTGTGGCTGAGCAGCACGACGAGCTGGGCACCCTCGGCGCGCGCCTCGTCGACCTGCTTCTGCACGTCGTCCTCACGGATGCCCATCGTCCATTTCGGGAACATCCAGCGCGGATTGGCGATCGGCGTGTAGGGATAGGCCTGGCCGATGACAGCGATCTTGACGCCGCCACGCTCGAACATCTTTCGCGGCTCGAAGACTTTTTCCTCGAAATCCGTGTCACGAACATTCTGGGCGAGGAACGGGAACGGCAGCGCCTTGACGATCTCCTCGACGCGATCCGCGCCAAGCGTGAACTCCCAGTGCCCGGTCATGGCATCGGGTTTCAGCGCGTTCATCACCTCGACGATGTCGGCGGCCTTGGTCTGTAGTGACGTCCACGAGTTGGTCCAGGTATCACCGCCGTCGAGCAGCAGCACGCGGTCGCCGCGCTCGGCCCGGATTGCCTTGATCACGGTGGCTATTCGGTCGAGCCCACCCATGCGGCCATGGGTTTTGGCCAGCTCGGCGAAGTCCTGATCGGTGAGCGCGTAAGCTTCCGGTGACTTCGGCGCGATCTTGAAATGCTTGAGGAAATTGTCGCCGGTCAGATGCGGCGGCAAGCCGTTGACGTCACCGACGCCGAGATTCCATGTCGGCTCGCGGTAGTGCAGCGGCACGAGTTGCGCATGCAGGTCGGTCAGGTGCACCAGCGTGACATTGCCGGTGGACGGAAAACGCAGGATATCGGCTTCGCTCAGACGCCCCTGCGCTGCCGCGCGGCCGAGCATGCCGCCAGTTAGGCCCGTGGCCATCGCGGTAGCGGCTGTCGCCTGCATGAAGTCGCGCCGGGAGATCATTTTCACATTCCAATAAATGAATGCATCTGGATAAACCAAGGGCGCGTCAGCCGAACGCGGACACGCCCCGAAATCTCAAGTCACAGTGATCTTGTTCTTCGACGCATAGGTCGAGCCGTCATCATCGGTCCAGGTGAACTCGAACTCGCCGCTCTCGGAGGCTTTCACAAAGAAGGCCTGATAGGGGTTGGCCGAGATCGCTGGATGCCAGGCGGCGCGGAAGACTTCCTTGCCATTGAACGTGGCCTTGAAGCTGTTGATGATCTTGCGCGCGATCGGCTGGCCTGCTGAGTCCCGGCGCTGGCCGCTCTCCATCTCGTGGCTGATCAGCGACTTGATCTCGATCAGGTCACCGGCCTTGGCCGTGGCTGGCAGGCGAACGCGGGGGGTGGGGCGTGTGCTCATGGTCTTGTTCTCCCGATTGCCTGTTTAGCCGCCACATCCGCCGATGGTCACCTTCACCTCCTGCTTGGCGGTGAAGAGTTTGCCATCGGACATTTCAGCCACGGCGATGATGTTCTGCGTCTGTGCGAGGCGCATGCGCGTCGAGGCCGCAGCCTTGCCGGAAGCTGCCGTGAAGAAAAACGAGACAACACCCGGTTGCGGGTTGCCATCGGCCCAGATGTGGACCGCCTTGACAAAATCAGCTTCTGTCATCGGGCTTTCGACCTCGATGCCAAGCGGCACGACAAGTCCGTTCTCGGCGATGGCTGGCAGATCAAGCTTGATGCGTCCTTCGACAGGCGTCTTGTCCGCAAACAGCTTTTTCAGCTCGGCCTCGACATCCGACGGCTTGGCAACGGCCAGTCGTGGCGCGATCGCCGCGATCACAAAGGCGATGCCGACAGCGGCCAGCGCAGCACGGCGGGTTGGCTCGGAACACGATTGATCCATGGGTTTCCTCGTTCGTTTTGCCCATTTTTCACGCCCGGAAATTCGGCCAACCTTGCCGCCATTCCAAAGCGCGATCTGGGCTATTGATATTCGCTTATGTGAATGTAATGCTCAGACTCGCAGGCTGTCGAGGGTAATTCGTCGCTGCACTGCACAATGAGATGCGACACCAGATATCGCGTCCGATGGAGGGAATGATGAGCCAAGGAATTCCCGGTTTCCGGGCATCGGTCGCGGCGGCATTCGCTGTGGCCTTCTCGCTGGCAGGCGCTGCCTATGTGACCAGCGGCCCGGCGCAAGGGCAGCAGCCTGCACAGGACTTGAGCGAAAAGGAAATCGAGCGCTATCGGGCGATGATTTCAGATCCGATGTCCAACCCGGGTTATCTCAATGTTGATCGCGGTGAGCAGCTTTGGGCACTGAAGCGGGGCACGAAGAATGTCTCGTTGGAAGCCTGCGATCTTGGCCTCGGGGCGGGCAAGCTCGAAGGGGCCTATGCCCAGTTGCCGCGCCATTTCGCCGATGCGGGCCGCGTCATGGACCTTGAGCAGCGCTTGCTCTGGTGCATGGACAAAATTCAGGAGCTCGACACCAAGGACGTGATCGCCCGCCGCTTTTCGGGGCCCGGCCGCACATCCGACATGGAAGATCTGGTCGGCTTCATCGCCAACAAATCGAACGACATGAAGTACCAGCCGCAGCTGTCCCACCCCAAAGAGCAGGAGATGTATGCGGTCGGCGAAGCGATGTTCTACCGCCGCGCCGGAACGATGGATTTTTCCTGCGCCACCTGCCACGCAGCTGATGGCAAGCGCATTCGCCTGCAGGGCCTGCCGGATTTCTCGAAACCCGGCAAGGCGGCGCAAGAGACCATGGGATCATGGCCGACCTACCGCGTCAGCCAGAGCCAGATGCGGACGATGCAGCATCGGCTGTGGGATTGTTACCGCCAGATGCGCATGCCGGCACCTGACTATGCCTCGGATGGGCTGACGGCTTTGACTGTCTACATGGTAAAAATGGCCGAAGGGGGCGAAATCCAAGTTCCCTCGATCAAGCGCTGAGGAGACGTGTGATGAACCTGATCAAACTGGCCCTCATTGCAACATTTGCCACACTGTCTGTCGGCATCGCCCATGCCCAGACCGCTCCAAAAACAGATCCCGCCATCATTGAAGCCTACGTGGCTGGCACGTGGAAAAACACCAACGCGGCGTGGCGCGCCCGCGTGGTGCAGGACGACACACAGAAAATCTGCACTGCCAGCAACAATGAGCCCTCTGGTGCCACCTTCGACCAGATCCGCGACCGCGAGAAAGCCTCGGTCGTCTTCCCCGCCGACGGCAAGGTGCTTGGTGACTGGAAGCGCGGCGCGCAGGTGGCCCAGCGCGGCACCGGGGGTCAATTCACCGACAATGACCAGACCGTGCGTGGCGGCAATTGCTATGCCTGCCACCAGATGTCGAAGGCGGAGGTCTCCTTTGGCACGCTCGGGCCGCCGCTGACCGCCTACGGCAAGGACCGCAAGTTCGACCCGGAAGAAGCCAAGAACGCATACGCCAAGGTGTTCAACGCCATGTCGGTGCTGCCCTGCTCGCAGATGCCGCGCTTCGGCTTCCACAAGTTTCTCTCCGAGGAGCAGATCAAGGACGTGGTGGCGTATCTGTTCGATCCAGAGAGCCCTGTGAACAAGTAGGGGATCCGGAGCACTCGTTGAGACTCATCAGGCATGCCTTGTTCCTGCTCTTGATGCTGCCGGTGCTTGTCGGCGGTCAGAGTGCGCCTGCCTCCGCCGCAGAACTCCTGATGTTCGAGACGCGAAGTTGTCCGTGGTGCCTGCGCTGGAAACAGGAGGTTGGCGTCGCCTATCCGAAGACGCCTGAGGGCCAGCGTGCGCCCGTCCGCAGCATCGATCTTTATGCGAGCCTGCCTGCCGGTGTGTTGCTTGCGAAACCCGTGCAGTTTTCCCCAACCTTCGTGCTGATCGATGACGACGGTAGCGAGGTTGGCCGGATCACCGGCTATCCGGGTGCGGATTTCTTCTGGGGTCTGTTTGGCGAGTTGGTGCACAAACTGCCGCCGAAACCTGCGGGATGACGGCGTGAACCAGCAGGACCCACCACCAAAAGCCAACGCGCCCGAAACGCTGCAAACCTCGCCCGAGATGCAGCGCATGATGCAGAGCGCGCGCGAAGCGGCAGGTTATCTGAAGGTACTGGCCCATGAGAACCGGTTGCTGCTGCTTTGCCTTCTGGCCGAACGCGAGCGTTCGGTGACCGAGCTTGAGGGCCTGCTGGCTTTGCGCCAACCAACCGTGTCGCAGCAACTGGCACGGCTCAGGCTCGATGGTCTGGTGAGAACGCGGCGCGAGGGCAAGGTCATCCACTATAGCCTCGCCGATGATCGTACGCGGAGCTTCATCCAATTGATCCACGCCACCTTCTGCGCGACCTGAGCGTGACATGCGCTGCAGGAGCGGCGTTGACATGCCGTATTGACCGCACCTGACGTTTGTTTCATGCCTGCTGTGCGCAAGAAAATTTTTTGAGTACCCTTCGATTGCGCGATCGGAACGCTCAGCATGTCTCAGGCGCACTTGGTCATCACCCGCAACATTGCTGCGGTGCGGGTCATCGAGATCGACAACCCGCCGGTCAATGCCATTTCGCAGGCCGTGCGCAAGAGCCTCATGGAGGCGTTGGCTCATTCGAATGCGGACATCGGGATCAACGCCATCGTCATCGCCTGCAAGGGCCGCACATTCGTGGCCGGGGCTGACATCAAGGAATTCGGCAAGCCACCGCTGGCACCATCGCTGCCCGATCTTTGCAACCTGATCGAGGCCAGCGCCAAGCCGGTGGTAGCCGCAATCCACGGCACTGCGCTGGGCGGTGGCTGCGAGATCGCGCTTGCCTGCCATGGCCGCATTGCCGTGGCCGACGCACAACTTGGCCTGCCGGAAGTGAAGCTCGGCATCATTCCCGGCGCAGGCGGCACACAGCGCCTGCCGCGCCTCGTGGCGATGGACAGTGCCATCGACATGATCAGCTCGGGCCGGATGGTCGGTGCGGGTGAAGCGATGCGCCTTGGGTTGATCGACCAGGTTGCCATGGGCGATCTGGTTCCCGATGCTGCCAACTTCGCCGCTTCGCTTGCGGGCCGGCCCCTGCGGCGCACGTCGGCGCTACCGGTCAAGATTTTCGACACCGGCGCGGTTGGTGGCAGGATCAGCGAGGTCGAGCGCAAGGCGCGCGGGCAGCTATCACCCGGCAAGGCCGCACGCACGGCGCTGGCGGCTGCAAGTCTGCCGTTTGCCGAAGGGCTGGCGTTTGAGCGTGCGACCTTCCTTGAACTGGTCGCAACCGAACAATCGGCTGCCTTGCGCCACGTCTTCTTCGCGGAGCGGGAGGCTGCAAAGTTTCCGCAGCTGGATGGCGCGGTCGCACGCAAACTTGCCGCCATCGGCGTCGCAGGTGCCGGCACCATGGGCAGCGGCATCGCGGTCGCATTGGCAGAGGCCGGGTACAAGGTCGTCGTGGTCGAGCAGACGCCAGAGGCAGCAACCGTTGGCCGCGCCCGGATCGAAGCCATCCACAAACGCAATATGGATGCCGGCCGCATCGACGACATGACCTTCGCGGCGCGGCTGGCCGCCACGTCCATTGCCAGCTCGCTCGATGCCTTCAAGGACTGCGATCTGGTGATCGAGGCGGTGTTCGACGATCTTGGCGTGAAACAGGATTTGTTCCGCAGCCTTTCGAACATCGTCAGGCCGAGCACAATCCTTGCCACCAACACGAGTTACCTCGACCCGCATGCCATCGCCAACGCCGCGAGCCACCCCGAACGGGTGATCGGGCTGCATTTCTTCTCGCCCGCCAACCTGATGCGCCTGACTGAAATCGTCCCGATCGCAAGCACCTCGCCCGAGACGGTGGCGACGGCGCTGGCACTGACTAAACGAATGAAGAAACTCGGCATCTGGGCTGGCACATGCGAAGGCTTCATCGGCAACCGCATTTTCTCTGCCTATCGCAAGCAGTGCGAGTACATGGCTGAAGATGGCGCGCTGCCGCATGAAGTCGACGCGGCGATGGAGGCGTTCGGGCTGCCGATGGGGCCGTTCGCGGTGTTCGATCTCGCCGGGCTTGACATTGCCTGGGCGCGGCGAAAGCGCCTCAGCGCAACGCGCGATCCGGGCGAGCGCTATGTGCGCATCGCCGACCAGCTGTGCGAACTCGGCCGCTTCGGCCAGAAGACCGGCGCTGGCTGGTATGCCTATGAGGACGGCAAGCGCCGCACTGACCCAGGGGTCACGGCCATCATCGAGGCCGAGGCGACGCGCAGCGGCATAAACCGCAAATCCATCAGCGACGACGATATCCGCGCGCGCATCATTGCAGCCATGGTCAATGAGGCCGCGAAAATCCTCCAAGAAGGCATGGCGCAGCGGGCCAGCGATATCGACCTCGTGTTCATCAACGGCTATGGCTGGCCGGCGTGGCGCGGTGGGCCGATGTTCCAGGCTGACCAGATCGGGCTGAATGTGATCCTCGCCGAGGTCAGGGGCATGCAGCGGCGCGATGGCACCGGCTGGGAGCCAGCCAAGTTGCTGGTGGAGATGGCGGAGGCCGGGCGGCGCTTCGGCGGGTAATGCGTTTAGCCCAACGCCACCGCGATCTCTGCGGCAAGGCGGGCGTTGTTACGGATCAGCGCGACATTGGTTTTCAAACTGCGCCCGCCCGTCAACTCCAGGACGCGCGACAACAGGTAGGGCGTAACCGCCTTGGCGGTGACACCGCTGACCTTGGCATCGCTGAGCGCCCGGCTCACAAAAACCGAGACCTCATCGGCAGGGATTTCATCCGACAACGGCACCGGGTTGCAGACCAGCGCGCCTCCCTCCAGCCCAAGCGCGCGGCGGGTGACGAGCATCGCCGCGATCTCGGCAGCGCTGTCGAGCCTGATCGGTGACGGAATGCCGCCATCGCGGCTCCAGAAGGCGGGCAAGTTGTCAGTGCCATAGCCGATCACAGGCACGCCAAGCGTCTCCAGCATTTCGAATGTCTTGGGCAAATCGAGGATGGCCTTTGCGCCTGCGCAGACAACCGTGACGGGCGTGCGCGCCAGTTCCTGCAAGTCGGCAGACACATCGAAGGTGCTCTCGGCCCCACGGTGCACGCCGCCGATGCCGCCGGTGGCGAACACGGCAATGCCTGCCAGTTCAGCAGCAATCATGGTGGCGGCCACCGTGGTCGAGCCGGGGCGGCCCGATGACAGCGCATAGGC
>JBOFFB010000175.1:0-1552 GCA_051648385.1 Allobosea sp. | reverse complement strand
CGCCGAAAGTGGCCGGGCCGTGGATCAGCGCGGTCTTCGGCTTGCCATAAGCCTTCATGTAGACCTCGCGGCGGGCGATCATCGCCGCCATGGCGGATTTGGAACCGCCGAGCGATTTCGCCAGCGCGGTGACATCCGGGATCACGCCGAACTCCTCGAACGCGAAGAAACGCCCGGTGCGGCCAAGCCCGCACTGCACTTCGTCGGCGATCCAGAGCACGCCATGCTTGTCGCAGAGCGCGCGCAGGCCCTGCCAGAAGCTGGCGGGTGCCTCGATGATGCCGCCGCCGCCCTGAATGGTTTCAAGCACGACGATGCCGATGGATGGGTCGCTTTCGATGGCGCGGCGGATGGCTTCAAGATCGCCGAACGGCACCTTGACGCGGTTTTCGACCAGCGCGAACTGCTGCTGATAGAGCGTGGAGTCCGTGATCGAGAGCGCGCCCTTGGTCTTGCCGTGGAAGGCGTTGGCGGCGTAGATCACCTTGGATTTTGATGGCCCTTGCGCCTGCTCTGCCACCTTGAGAGCAGCTTCCATGGCTTCCGAACCGGACGAGCCAAGGAACACCATGTCGAGATCGCCAGGCGCGATCTGGGCGAGGTTGTGGGCCAGCGCAACGGCATATTGCGACATGAAGGCCATGCAGATTTCATGGCGATCCTCGTCGGCGAAGCGCTTGCGCGCGGCAATGATGCGCGGGTGGTTGTGGCCGAACGCGACCGAGCCGAAGCCGCCGAAGAAGTCGAGGATCTTGCGGCCATCGTCGGTGATGTAGTGCATGCCCCTGGCGCTATCGATCTTGATCTTGTCAAAGCCGAGCAGCTTGAGAAAATGCACCTGTCCCGGATTGAGGTGGGCCGAGAACAGCTCTTTCATGCGCCCGACATCGAGCGCCTTGGCATCCTCGACGCTGAGAAGCTGCGGGCGTGCGGGAAGAGTATCGGTCATCTTGTAGGCGGCCATGCTCATGGTGGTCTCCAAATGTGATGTTTTTCAATCCCGCGATCCTCATCCTGAGCTTGTCGAAGGAGGAGCTTCAGGGAGTGGTGCGGATGGTCTGGTGCGTCGTCCTCGTCCTTCGACAAGCTCAGGATAGGGACGAATGAAAGATCGAAATCAGCTTCCCAGCGTCTTGCGATACTCGGCATAGGCCGAGATCAGCATGTCGCTGTCGTTGTAGCGCGGGGTCCAGCCGAGCTCGCGCTTGGCCTTCGTGGTGTCGAGAATGCAGACTTCGTCGGCGATCAGGTATTGCTCGGGGTCCATCAGCGGCATGTTGATGAAATCGAGCGCGTCGAGAGTGCGCTTCACGGCCCAGCCAGGTGTCGGCAGCACGAACGATTTCGAGCCGGCATGGCGGATAAGGTTGCCGAGCAGCTTGCGCACCGGCGGTGGGTCGTCCGAGCCGAGGTTGTAGGCGCTGTTCGGCAATCCGGCGCGCCACGCCGCCTGACAGGCCGAGGCGCAATCGAACACCGAAATGAACTGGTAGGGGTTCTTGCCGGCGCCGATCATCGGCACGGGCAGGTTCATGTCGATCAGCTTGAACAG
>JBOFFB010000174.1:0-2698 GCA_051648385.1 Allobosea sp. | reverse complement strand
GCCCGGCAAAATTGGTTGCCGAGGGTGATTTGCCTGCCGCAGCCGTGGCGGGCAGCCCCGATTTCCTGCGCCCGCTCAAGGGTGCGCCCGTGCCTGGCGGCCAGCACCTGCAGCTTTACGCGTGCGATCTTGGCCGTGGCCCCGACGGCAAATGGTGGGTGCTGGGTGACCGCACGCAGGCACCGTCCGGCGCTGGCTACGCACTGGAAAACCGCCTCGCCATGGCGCGTGCCTTCCCGGATCTGTACCGCGCCATGAATGTCGAGCGGCTGGCCAGCTTCTTCCAGGGTTTCCGTGCGGGGCTGGTTGCTGGTGCCAAGCGCACCGAGCCGCGCATCTGCCTGCTGACGCCCGGCCCGCTCAGCGAAACCTATTTCGAGCAGGCCTATCTCGCGCGTTATCTCGGCTTTTTGCTGGTCGAGGGCGGCGATCTCGTGATGCGCGACGGACGGGTGTCGATCCGCACCATCGCGGGTCTCAAGCGTGCCGATGTCATCTGGCGGCGCATCGACGGGGACTATGCCGACCCGCTGGAACTGAACGCAGCCTCGCGCCTTGGTGTTGCCGGGCTGCTGCATGCGATCCGGCAGGAAAATGTGGTCGTGGCCAATGGCCCTGGCACTGGGGTTGTGGAATCTCGTGCGCTCATGAGTTTCATGCCGGCTCTTAGCCAGGCGTTGCTCGGCGAGGACCTGCTGTTGCCGAATGTCGCCACCTGGTGGTGCGGGCAGGCCCGCGAGCGCAAGGAGGTGCTGGAGCGCATCGACGAGATGGCCATCGCCTCAGCCTTTCGCGCTGATTTGCGCGGTGCCAGCGATGGCGAGCCGTTGATTGTCTCCGAGCTTGATGCCGCAGGCCGCGCCGAATTGATCGCAGCCATCCAGTCGCGCGGGGTCGACTATGTCGGCCAGGAGGTGGTCAAGATTTCAACCATGCCGGTGCTGGCACCCGATGGCAGCTTGCAGCCGCGCCCCTTTGCCTTGCGCGTCTACGCCACGGCCACGCCCGATGGCTGGCGCGTGATGCCCGGTGGCTTTTGCCGCACATCGGACAGGCTCGATGCCCGTGCTGTCAGCATGCGCGAGGGCGCGCGCTCGTCCGATGTCTGGGTGCTGAGCCAGAAACCGGTCGAGGTCGTCTCGCTGTTGCCGCCGCCTGACCAGATCCAGATCAAGCGCGTTGTCGGCAACCTGCCGAGCCGCGTTGCCGACAACCTGTTCTGGCTCGGGCGCTACCTAGAGCGTGCCGAAGGCGTGTTGCGCCTGACGCGGACCTTGCTGGCTCGCATGATCGACTCAGATGTGCGCATGCCCGGCCAGCAGGATGCCGTGAAGCGGCTCAGCGGCCTGCTTGTCGCCTGGGGCGCTGCCCCCGGTGGCCGCACATCGACGATGCGGCAGGCTTTCGCTGCCCTTCACGGTCTTGATTGCTATGGCTCGGCTGCGGCGTGTATCCGCGAGGCCAAGCGGACCGCGTCCGTGACGCGCGAGCGGCTGTCGGTCGACGCATGGCGGCTGATCGGCGATCTGACTGTGCGGCTCGAGCGCGACAACACACAGCTGCCGACGGAAGGCGAGGGCTTTGAGACCGCTGATCGCGCCTTGCGGGCGCTTGCTGCCTTCTCGGGCCTTGCCGAGGAGAACATGAACCGGGGTGACGGATGGCGTTTTCTCGAGATCGGGCGGCGGCTCGAGCGGGCCGTCACGACCTGCCGTTTCGCACGCCACTTCGGTGACATCGCAGCCTCGCAGGATTCGCTTGATGTTCTGCTCGATTTGATCGATTCGCCGATCACCTATCGCTCTCGCTACATGATTGGCGCGTCATTCCACCCGGTGCTCGATATGGTGCTGTTCGATGAATACAATCCGCGTTCTGTGGCATTCCAGATCGCGCGGGTCGACGCCGAGGTCGCGGCCTTGCCGAGGGTGCGTGAGGACGGGCTGATGGAAGCGCCGCGCCGGATTTCGCTGAAGCTAGCTGCCGATGTTGCCACCGCGCGCACCGACCAGATTGACCGCACCTATGTGCTGTCGATCGAACAACGGCTGATGGGGTTGTCGGAGGCTGTCGCGAACCGCTACTTCCTGCAGGCCGGGGTCGACAATCCGACCGTGAAAGGTTGATTGTCCGTGCTGTACGACATTCGCCACATCACCATTTACAGCTACAACACAGCCGTACCTTTCGCGCGCTGCGTGCTGCGCATGTTTCCGCGTACCGAGCCTGGGCAACGCGTCCTGTCGAGCACACTTACCATAACGCCCCGCGCTTCCGAACGTCGCAGCAGCATCTGCTTTTTCGGCAATCAGGTTTCGACCATCACAATCGAGCAGCCGCACCGTGCGCTGCATGTCTCGATCACATCGCGGGTCGAGGTGATGCAGCCAGTTATGGGCAGCCTTGATCTATCGCTGCCATGGGAAACCGTGCGCGACGAGGCGGCAGATGGTGCGGGGCTTGAACCGGAATCGCCGGTGCACTTTTTGTTCCAGAGCCGCCTCGTGCCGATCGAGCCAGCCGCGGTCGCCTATGCGGCCAAGAGCTTCCCGCCCGGACGCCTCATGCTCGACGGTGCCCGCGACCTGATGGCGCGGATGAAGCAGGACTTTGTCTATGATCCGAAAGCCACCGTGGTCTCGACACCGCTGGCGCAAGCCTTCGAGCACAAGCATGGCGTCTGCCAGGATTTTGCGCA
>JBOFFB010000173.1:0-2743 GCA_051648385.1 Allobosea sp. | reverse complement strand
ATGGCCTCGCTTCTGGCTGCGTTTCTTAACGCCGAGAAGCGCTTCGCGGTCGCGGCGCTGGCACCCATCTCACTCAATGTCGTGCTGATCAGTGTGTTGTTGTGGTCTGATTGGCAGGATTTGACGGCTTTCCGCACGGCCAAATCGCTGGCGTTTTTCGTCAGCGTCGCTGGCGCGCTGCATCTGCTGCTGGTTTTCTGGGCGCTGGGCTGGAGAGCGCCTGGCATTCCGCGCTTCAGCCTGGGCTGGTCGCCGCCGATGAAGCGGTTGATTGTGCTTGGTGTGCCAGCTTTGCTGGCCAGTGCCACTTCGCAATTCGTCCTTCTGGTGGCCACGCAGATCGCCTCGGTGCAACCCGGTGCAGTCTCGTGGCTGTATTACGCCGACCGGGTGTTCCAGTTGCCGCTAGGCTTCGTGGCGGTGGCCATGGGCGTGGTGCTGCTGCCCGAAATCGCCGCGCGCGAGGCCGACAATGACGATGCCGGGCGGCGCAAAACAGTAGACAGCGCGCTGGCACTGGGCCTGCTGCTCGCCATTCCTGCCGCAACCGCGCTGGCGGTGCTGGCTGAGCCAATTGTCGCGGTACTGTTTGAGCGCGGCAAATTTGGCCCCGTGGACCGGGAACAGACAGCAGCCGCGCTGGCGGCATTCGCCATTGGCTTGCCCGGCGCGGTGATCGCCAAGGTGTTGTCACAGGTTTATTTCGCCCGTCAGAATCCGGGCAAGCCGCTGATCGTCGGCATGATATCGATCGCCGTCGCGGCGATTGCCGGGATGATACTGGCTCCCGGAATGTCGGCCACGGGTGCGGCGCTGGCGGCTTCCCTGGCCTTCTGGACGCAGAGTCTTCTGCTTGGTGCACTGCTGGCGCACCATCGGCTCTGGACACCGGGCAAGACGCTCATGCGCACGATCCTGGCTGCGCTCGGCGCTGCCGCGCTGATGGCGACAGCCATCATCTGGCTCGGCGGCGAGATGCATGGTCTGCTTGTGGGCCGCACGGCAGGCTTGCTTGAGTTCGCGTTGCTTGTCGGTTTGTGCACCGCCGGTCTGATGGTCTACGGGGCGGCAGCGATGGCATTGGGCGTGCTGCGGTCGGAATTGCTTGGCAGCAAGGCGCGAAAAGCACGAACTGCTGACGCAAACATCTGAGCCTGCTCTTGTCAGCACAAGGCGGCTTCGCGCATAAGGCGCGGGATTGCTCCCGAACGGACCTGCCATGACCAGTTTTACCCCGCGCGTCTTCTCCGGCATGCAGCCGACCCACACGCTGCACCTTGGCAATTATCTCGGCGCGCTGAAGCAGTGGGTGAAGATGCAGGACAGCCACCCTTGCATCTATTGTGTCGTGGACATGCACGCGATCACAGTGTGGCAGGATCCAGCAGATCTCACCCGCTCGATCCGCGAGGTCACGGCGGCCTACATTGCTGCGGGCATCGACCCGAAGCGCTCGATCCTGTTCAACCAGAGCCAGGTCAGCCAGCATGCCGAGCTTGCCTGGGTGTTCAACACGGTCGCACGGCTAGGCTGGCTCAACCGCATGACCCAGTTCAAGGAAAAGGCCGGCAAGGATCGCGAGAATGCCTCGGTCGGGCTCTATGGCTACCCGGTGCTGATGGCCGCCGACATTCTGCTCTACAAGGCGACGGCCGTGCCGGTCGGCGAGGACCAGAAGCAGCATCTGGAGCTCACGCGCGACATCGCCCAGAAGTTCAACAATGACTTCTCGGCGCAAATCGCTGGCCATGGCCATGGCGACATGTTCTTTCCGCTCACCGAACCGATGATCGGCGGCCCTGCAGCGCGGGTGATGAGTCTGCGCGACGGCTCGAAGAAGATGTCGAAATCCGACCCGTCGGATTATTCCCGTATCAACATGACGGACGATGCCGATACGATCGCCCAGAAGGTGCGCAAGGCCAAAACCGATCCGGACGCACTGCCCACCGAGGAAGAAGGCCTGAAGGAACGGCCGGAAGCCGACAATCTGGTCGGTATCTATGCAGGCCTTGCCGACACCCAGAAACAGGCCGTGTTGGATCAGTTCGGTGGCGCGCAATTCTCCGGCTTCAAGGCAGCGTTGGTCGATCTGGCCGTCGCGAAACTCGCACCCATCAATGGCGAGATGAAGCGGCTTCTGGCCGATCCTGCCGAAATTGATCGCATCCTTGCCGATGGCGCTGACCGCGCCCGCGAGATTGCCATGGTCACAATGAACGAGGTCAAGGACATCGTCGGCTTCGTGCGCGGCAGGTGATCGTCCGGCAGGCTGCGCCCTGCCTTGCTTTCGCCGCGCCACTCGCGGCACATAGCGCTTAGAGCATTGCGCACAAAAGTGGGTACCGGTTTTGTGAATACGCAATGCTCTATCTTATTGTGATCGATCATCTTTCCGCATTGAGATGGGTTCCATCTCAATGCGGGATGATCTAGTGGCGGCGGAGCGATGTTCAGATGGCAACAACACGGCGGGCTTACGACCCCGGCCACAGGCCGAAATTCATGGCCGTGGTCGATGACACGCCCGAATGCGGGCGCGCCGTCCGTTTTGCCGCACGTCGTGCCACGCGCATCGGCTCGATTGTCTTGCTGGTTGCCATCGTGCCCCCGCCCGAGTTCACGCAATGGCTTGGCGTTGGCGAGGTGATGGAGGCCGAGGCGATGGCTGACGCCGAGCGCAGGCTCGAAGCTGCATCTGCGATCGTTCGCAGCGTCGCAGGCCTCGAGCCGGAAAAGCTGA
>JBOFFB010000172.1:0-4151 GCA_051648385.1 Allobosea sp. | reverse complement strand
CGATCTGGGTACGTCCAGCGCAAACATGATCATCAACAACCCGCCGCATGCTCCTGAATACACACCGTTCAGGACGTCGGTTGATATGAATTCCCATATCGTTCGCGCCGGCTTGAGCTACCGCTTCCAGTAAGCGGCTGCGGGCGGCTGAGAACTCAGTTTCAGATATGAAAGAGGCCGCCCATTGAGGCGGCCTTTTTAGTTTCGGCAAAATCCGGTGCGCCTAGGGCATTTGTCCACGCAGCGATCACATCTGCCGCGCCATTTCAGAGCGACTTTTCAAGCGTTGGTGCGAACTGCTTATCAGTATGGCAGCGACGATGCGGAAGCCGACCGCCGTTTCCTCCAAGCCCTGACTATCGTCAGGACGGGCAGCGGCCAGAGCAACACTCTGGTCCAGTGCAGACTCCAATATCGTGCGCGCAGGTTCATGGTTTGATCGTAAGCTCGACGAAACCGACCGCAAGAGCAAAGTAGGTCACTTGTAATTGAGGCGGCTCCTCAACCGCTCGTTTGGTCCCGGTCCCGCTGCCGCTGATAAACAACGGCCATCACGCCGTTCACAACGAAAACGCCGAAGAAAACGACGGCCGCATATCCGGCGGGAACCTGAAAAAACGCCATGGCTATGATGACGGCGAATGCCCATGCGCCGTTGATCATGCTTCGCTTGAGCAGCACGCCACGGGTCGGGACGCCTGCGAACCAGTCGCTCAGGAAAAGCCACAGACTCATACGGCCCTCATTGCGGCGAACTACAACCGGATGCCGGTTGCCATGAGTTGATTGAGAACGGTTAAGGGGGCGTGAAGCAGCCCCGCAACGGGCCAAGTCAAATTAGGCCACTCGGGGTTAAATACGGACAGTACCCCCATTCGGATATATACCCTCTGGACATGTAGAACAAACCCGGTTAGAGTACCTATATTCTACGGGGAGGCTCACATGGCTCAGAAGTTGTCGAATATCCGGCAGTTCCAAAAGCGGTTCCCCGACGAGGATGCTTGCCTTGCCCACCTGATGCGGACGCGGTTTGGCGAGCGGTTCACTTGTTTCAAGTGTCAGAAGCAGGCGACCTATTACCGGGTCAAAGCCCGTCGCTCGTTCGAGTGCGAGCATTGCGGCTATCAGGTCTATCCGACCGCTGGCACCCCGTTCGAAAAGACCCGCACCAGCCTGCGTGACTGGTTCTATGTGATGTTCCTGTTCTGCACGACGCGTAACGGCGTGGCGGCGAAGGAAGTCGAGCGCCAGCTTGGCGTGACCTACAAGACGGCGTGGCGCATGTGCCGCCTGATCCGCCTCTACATGGGCTATGTTGACGGTGACTACCCTGTGGGCGGCCCCGGCAAGACCGTGGAAGTGGACGAGACATTCGTCGGCGGCAAGGACCTCAACGGCAAGCCAGACGACAAGTCTGTCGTGTTTGGCGTCCTAGAGCGTGGCGGCGACGTGGTGACACGTCACGTTATCGACCGCGCCGCCAAGACGCTCGTTCCGCATGTCGTGAACTTTGTGAAGAAGGGATCGCGCGTCCACACGGACGAATTGTCTAGCTATCGCTCGCTGACTGAGCGCCATGGCTACGACCATGAGACGGTCGATCACTCAACCAAAGAATACGTTCGCGGCGACATTCACACGAACGGCATTGAATCGTTCTGGTCCAGCGTGAAGCGCGGGATCAACGGGACTTATGTTTGGGTTTCGAAGAAGCACCTGCAGACTTACCTGCGCGAGTTCGAGTATCGCCATAACCTGCGCCAGCAGCCTGCTTTGATGTTCGAGCTTCTTTTGCAGGCTTTCCCGAAGGTTCGGGTTGAGTAGCCATCATCTGCAAGAGTTTGTCGAAACGCTTGTCGGCGTCAGGTTGAGAGTGCTTTTTTGTCATACTCAATCCAACGGAATCGGGTTCTTGCTGAATCTAATTTCCAATGTTCGCCCTCGAAGGTCTCCTATCGCTTGGACCATCGCTCCGGCTGAACTGGCACTCCTCACTGTCGCAGGAATGCCGCCGCCAACAACGCGGACACGACTATAGTTAGTCGCCATCGGCTCCTTCAAGGCAAGGAACACCATCATTGTACCGATATTCTGAGAGATTTCTTTCTTCTCGAAATCAACGTGTATGGATGGCAATGGCATCCAATAGTACCAACTAACACCTTCTTGCTTTATCGGCGTTGCTGCAGTTAGTTCGTTGTCGAAGCTAATCGAGAGTTGAGCGTTTTCGTTCCACTTCTCAGATGCGATTGGAGTTGGTTCCGCAGATGCTGCGCCCGCAGTAGGCTGTGCTGGCGTAACAGGCACAGAGTGAGGTGGCTTCATTTGTTGATAGGCAAAAGCGCTAACAGCAACGAATAAGCCAAGCCCAATAAAGTTACGCGGCGTGAGAATTCCCATTACGCTCTCTGCGTTAGATGCCATCCACCACAGCCCGGCAAACACCGCGATCGCGCAGGACAGCCAAAAAACTAAACCTGCAATCCATGCATGCTGAGGCCACTTCATCGGCGCGACCCCAGCCGCGATCTGAACGGAAAAACTGAGGACCGCCAGAAGTGCCGCTGTATCCATAGACATAACCGAACCTCGGGTTCCCGCATACTAGGGCGGGTAGGTGAGGCGGCGTAAATACCACAAAACATGTTACATGTCCTCAGGGTATATAGCTGCCCCCATTCGCAAAAGAACATATTGCGAACTTAGAACAAATAGGGTACATTTTGTTCCATCGGATCACCACCGATTCCGGTCCGCCGACCCTGGGAAGCCGTTTGTCCGGCAGGCGAATCCCATACATAAGGAGCATCCAGATGGCCCCCGCCGCCCTGCGTATCGTTGAAGGATCGTCCATGGACAAGACCAAGGCTCTGTCGGCCGCGCTTTCCCAGATCGAGCGCCAGTTCGGCAAGGGCTCCGTCATGAAGCTCGGCAAGAACGACCGGTCGATGGATATCGAGACGATTTCCTCGGGCTCGCTGGGGCTGGACATCGCGCTTGGCATCGGTGGTCTGCCGAAGGGGCGGGTGATCGAGATTTACGGGCCGGAATCCTCCGGCAAGACCACGCTGGCGCTGCATTGCGTGGCCGAGGCCCAGAAGAAGGGCGGCATTTGTGCCTTCATCGACGCCGAACATGCGCTTGATCCGGTCTATGCCCGCAAGCTCGGCGTCAATGTCGATGAACTCCTGATTTCGCAGCCCGACCACGGCGAACAGGCGCTGGAAATCGCCGACACGCTGGTGCGCTCCGGCGCGGTCGATGTGCTGATCGTGGACTCGGTGGCAGCGCTGGTGCCGCGCGCCGAACTCGAAGGCGAGATGGGCGACAGTCTTCCCGGCCTGCAGGCGCGCTTGATGAGCCAGGCGCTGCGCAAGCTGACCGCCTCGATCAACAAGTCCCACACCATGGTGATCTTTATCAACCAGATCCGCATGAAGATCGGTGTGATGTACGGCTCGCCGGAAACCACCACCGGCGGCAACGCGCTGAAGTTCTACGCCTCCGTGCGCCTCGACATCCGCCGCATCGGCCAGATCAAGGAGCGTGACGAAGTCGTCGGCAACTCGACCCGGGTCAAGGTGGTGAAGAACAAGCTGGCGCCGCCGTTCAAGCAGGTCGAATTCGACATCATGTACGGCGAGGGCGTCTCGAAGATGGGCGAGATTCTCGATCTCGGCGTCAAGGCTGGCATTGTCGAGAAATCCGGCGCCTGGTTCTCCTATGATAGCCAGCGCCTCGGGCAGGGCCGTGAAAATTCAAAGGCTTTCCTCAAGGCCAATCCTGAAATGACGGCGAAGATCGAAGCCTCGATCCGGCAGAATTCCGGCCTGATCGCCGAGCAGATTCTCGCAGGCTCCCCGGAGCGCGATGCCGACGGCGAGGAGCCGCAGGATGATTAATCTATTTCTGGCTCGGGCTTAATCGCCCGGGTTCAGGTGCGATCCGAAAAGACGGGAATCCTTTTCGGGCATCCATCGCACCTTCGGAAAGCAAACGGGCGTTGTGGATGTTGAGTTGCCGACATCCCCAGCGCCCGATTTGTTTTTATTCCGCCGCCTGCGCGTAGTCGGCGACCGGCGGACATGAGCAAACCAGATTGCGGTCGCCATGAACATTATCGACGCGGCCCACGGGCGACCAGTACT
>JBOFFB010000171.1:0-2405 GCA_051648385.1 Allobosea sp. | reverse complement strand
GAAGTTCCTCGCCTCCGCTGCGATCGAGCTGGTCTTCTCGTTCCTGCAAGGTGCGGTGTCGACGTTCCGGACCACGATCTTCATGATCGGGCTCGCCTTCGGCAAATCGAAGATCGGCTGGAACGGCCAGTCGCGTGATGCGCAATCGCTTTCGGTTATGACGGCGCTGCAAGGGCTGTGGCCACACCTCCTGTTCGGCATCTATGTCATCGGTGCGTTGTGGTACCTCTCGCCGCACGTGATGTGGTGGGGCATGCCGCTGCTCGCAGGCTATGTGTTGGCCGTGCCGTTCGCGGTGATCACCGCGTCGCCCGCGCTTGGCCGCTGGTTCCAGAAGTCCGGGCTTTGCGCCATCCCGGAGGATGTCAGCGCCCCGCCGGAAGTCGAAGCCGTGCTGAAAGCCGCCCGCTCATGAATCCGCGTGTCGCGCTGCCGAAGGGGACGGCAAAGTCTTTGAGACGGTCCTTTGACGTTTACCACCGCGACAAGACACGCCAGCCCGCCATGGACGCGATGTATGCGCGCTTCGTGAAGCCTGGGCAGCTTGCCTTCGACATCGGCAGCCATGTGGGCGACCGCATCTCATCGTTTCGCCGCCTTGGTGCCAGGGTTGTGGCGCTGGAGCCGCAACCGGGCCCGGCCCGTGCCATCGAGATCATTCATGGGCGCGACGCGGATGTGAACCTCGTCAAGGCCGCTTGTGGCAAGACGACAGGCGAGGTCACCTTCCGGATCAACTCTGCCAACCCGACCGTGTCGACGGTATCTGACGACTTTATAAAGGCAGCGGCTGGTTCTGGCGGGTGGGAAGCGCAGGTCTGGGATCAGTCGATCACCGTGCCATGCGTGACGCTGGATGGTCTGATTGCTACCTATGGCCAACCCGCCTTCATCAAGGTCGATGTCGAAGGCTTTGAGCTGGCGGTGCTTGAAGGGCTATCGACGCCCGTTGCGGCACTCTCGTTCGAGTTCACCACCATCCAGCGCGATGTCGCCTACGCTTGCATCGAATGCCTGCAGGATCTGGGTGACTACCGCTTCAACCTCGCGCTTGGCGAGAGCCAGATGTTCGAGTTTGACAAGGCAGTCAGTGCAGACGAGATGATTTTGCACATCCAGGCATTGCCGCACGAGGCGAACTCGGGCGATGTCTATGCGGTGTTGGGCGGGTGAGGGCGTGTTTCCGTCATGGTCGGGCTTGACCCGACCACCCCAGTCACGCCGGGGTTCTCGGGTCTGCGCTGCGCTTGCCCGAGAATGACGCCACAGCGAAGGCAAGAATGAGGTATCCCATGCTCCGAATTTCCACCACTCTCGCCGCCATCGCCTTCAGCGCGTCGGCCTTCGCGGCCTCGCTCGATGCCGTGCCTGTCGCTGTGACGAACGAGTCCGAGCCAGTGTTGTGTGCGGAGAAAGACAACATCACCATCAAGACGACGTCGCCCGAAGTCAGGCGCTTTCGCATCGAGGCGGCGCATCCGCCTTATATCGGTGGCCTCATCAAGGACAACTGGGAGGCTGACTGGACCGCCTGCGACATGACCGGCGACCCCTCCTTTGCAGCGCCTGTGCCGCCGCGGCGGATCACGTTCTATGAGAGCATCGAATACTGGCTGGTGGGCTACACTTTCCCAACCTTCTGGCGGCCCGCCGACACCACTTTCCGTATCGGCGACCGCGTTGAGAAGGGCCTGCACCTCGTGCAGCTGTGGAAGCTCGGCAAGGACCGATCCCACGAGGTGCTGGTGGTTTATCCGCAGGATGGTTACTGGCGCGCCCGCCCGATGCCGCCTGCGCATCTGAGTTCGACGGCCTATGGCTCGTCGTTCCTGTTCGGCCCGGTCGAAACCGAAGGCCGCCCGGTGGTCAACATCAACGAGATCGAGTTCGACCCGAAGACGCTTGAATTCAAGATGAAATTCAAGGACGGCAATTCGGGTTCGCTCAAGCTGGAAAGCGTCGACGAGAACCGCATGATCCTCGATGCCGTTCTCGACAAGCCGGTGACGGGCGGCAAGGCCTTTGCGGCGCTGCGCTCGATGTATGTGACCGATTTCAACAACGACGTGTCACGTATCGGCGTGCGAGAGCCTGGAGCGAAGCGCTGGCGCGAGGAGCACATCCTCGATTTCGGCAAGGCGCAGGGCACCGATGTCTGGATGGGGCGGCTGACGCATTCGCAGCACAACACCTCGTCGCCGGACCATGTCTTCAAGGGCTTCACCAAGGACCCGAAGCGGCCCGAGCCGGTGGCGCCGAAAAAACCTTGAGGTTAAACTGCGATCGGCGTCATTCCGGGGCGGCGCAGCTGAGCCCGGAACCCATTGATCGGGCGATTTGAAGACTTGCGATTTGAAGATTTGCCATCTGAAGACTTGCGAACACGAGCATCTCTGGTGTTCATG
>JBOFFB010000170.1:0-3404 GCA_051648385.1 Allobosea sp. | reverse complement strand
GGTGTTGCGGTTGGCTATCTGGCCCGGCCTGACCTGACCGCTGAGAAGTTCGTGCCAAACAGCTTTGCCAATCTTGGCGACGCGCGGCTCTATCGCTCTGGCGATGCGGTGAGCGTCGACCCAAATGGCAACATTGCCTTCCATGGCCGGATCGATGACCAGGTCAAGATCCGCGGCTTTCGCGTCGAACTTGGCGAAATCGAAGCGAAACTGGCCGACGAACCCGGCATTTCCCAGGCTGCAGTGGTGCTGCGCCAGGATGACGGCATCGACAAGCTGGTGGCCTTTCTGGTGGCCGAACCGGGCACGACGATTGACCGCAATACGCTTCGCACCGCCCTGCGCACCAAGCTGCCGCCCTACATGATCCCCGGCCATTGGGAGCAGGTGATGGAGCTGCCGCGCCTTGCGGCCTCCGGCAAGATTGATCGCAAGCTTCTCAAAGCCGCGCCGCTCACCGTCACACCGGTCTCGACCGTGCAGGCCCAGCCCGAGACACCGACCGAGGCCGTGCTTCTGGAGGCTGCCAAGCCCCTGTTCAAGGGCCAGAATATTGCCTTCGATGTCGATTTCTTCACCGAGATGGGCGGCCATTCGCTGATCGCGGCGCAGTTCATCTCGGCGGTCCGCCAGTCGCCAGACCACGCGATGGTCACGCTTCAGGATGTCTACAACCTGCGCACGCTGCGCTCGATGGGGGCAGCGCTCGATGAGCGCATCGCAGCCTCTGGCGGCGGTGGGCCAAAAGACCTGTCGTTCGAGCCACCGCCGTTCTGGCGCCGTTTCTGGTGCGGGGTGGCGCAAGCCATAGCCATGCCGTTCATCCTCGCGCTTGTTACCATCCAGTGGCTTGGGCTGTTCCTGTCCTCGATCTTCCTGATCAAGGGCGATGCGGGCCTCCTGAACGAAATGTTGGTCCTGTGCTCCATCTTCGTGGTCCTCAACCTGGGGGCGAAGATCATCATCATCGCCCTGAAGTGGGTCATCATCGGCCGCACAAAGCCTGGCCGATATCCGCTCTGGGGCAGCTATTACTTCCGCGTCTGGTTCGTCGCGCGGCTGATCCAGGCCACCACACCCAAATTCCTGCAGATGTCGCCGCTGATGCGCATCTGGATCAGGCTTCTGGGCGGCAAGGTTGGCAAGGAAGCGATCATTTCCGAGTTCGAGACCGGTGCCTGGGACCTGATCTCCATCGGCGAACGGGCCTCGACCGGCTCGAAGATGAAAATCGCCAATGTCGAGTACACAACCAACGAGATGGTCATCGAGCCCATCGAGATCGGTGCCTATGCCCACATCGGCAATGCCTGCGTGATCTCTGGGGGTTCGACAATTTCTGAAGGGGCGGAGCTGAAAGATCTCACCTGCATCCTTCCCGGACAGGTCGTTCCCGCCTGGGAAATCTGGGATGGCTCACCTCCGCGCAAGGTCGGCATGGTCGACCGCGCCAGCCTGCCGGTGCATCCGGAGGCGTCACGGTCGAAAAGGGCGCTGCTCGGTGTCGGCTATTTCGCTGTTTACACCCTGATGCTGATGATCGGCCTGGTACCGATCTTCCCGGCCTTCTACGTGCTCTACAATCTCGATTACATCATTGGCGGCGAATTCGATTACACCATCGAGTGGTCACAGCTGATCTTCTTCACCTGGCCCACGGCGCTGATTCTGATTATCGCCTCGATGGCCATCATCGTCGCGCTGCGCTGGATCATTTTCCCGAACCGGATCAAGCCTGGCAGTCATTCGATCTACTCGCTGTTCTATTTCCGGAAATGGTCCATCGCGCTCGCAACAGAGGTGTTGCTGGAGACACTGAACTCGCTCTTTGCCACCATCTACATGCGCTATTGGTATCGCATGATGGGTGCCAAGATCGGCAAGGGCTCCGAGCTCTCGACCAATCTCGCCGGGCGCTATGACCTGGTCGATATCGGTGCGGGCAATTTCATCGGTGATGAAGCCATTTTCGGCGATGAAGAGGTGCGCTCTGGCTATATCACGCTCGACACTGTCAAGACCGGCGACCGCGTGTTCTTTGGCAACGCTGCCAACATCGCCGCTGGATCAGTGATCGAGGATGGCGCACTGATCGGCGTGAAATCCAAACTGCCTGACAGCCTGCACGTCAAGAAGGACGAAACCTGGTTTGGCTCGCCCGCCATCAAGTTCCCTACCCGTCAGAAAGTGGCGCTCGGTGCCGCCGCGACCTATGAGCCGCCAGCCCACATGTTTGCCGCGCGCGCCATATTCGAGGCCCTGCACACATCATTTCCAACGGCTGTATTTCTGATGGTCGCATACATGACTGCAGACACCCTGGAAGGTTACATCACCGGTGGTTTCTATACCGCTGCAGTCGTGATCGTGCTGTGTGCTGGCGTTATCAACGCCATGGCCATGATTTTCATGTCGATTGCCTTCAAGTGGGTGATGATGGGCGTCTACAAGCCGGTGATGAAGCCGATGTGGTCTTGGTGGGCCATGCGCACCGAGGCGGTGGCCGTGATCTACGGCGGCCTGGCCGGCAAGGTCGGCCTGGAATACATGCGCGGAACACCATTCCTGCCCTGGATGCTGCGCTTGTACGGCACCAAGATCGGCAAGGGTGTCCTGATGGACTGGACCGACATCACCGAGTTTGATTGCACCCACATTGGCGATTTTTCGGTTCTCAACGCGCACTCCTGCCCGCAGACTCATCTCTACGAAGATCGGGTGATGAAAGTCGGCGCGATCCACATCGGCAAGGGAGTCACCATCTCGTCCGGCAGCATCATTCTGTACGACACGAAGATCGGGGATTTTGCTCGTATCGAACCGCTGACATTGGTGATGAAAGGCGAGCATATTCCAGCTCACACGATGTGGCAGGGCGCGCCTGCTGTGCCCTATATAGCTCATGCGACGAAGGTCGAGAAGGTCGCGGCGTGAGGTCTGGCGGGAAGCGGTGATTAGCCGATGGCGATCAGCAGCGCCAGCCCGACCGATCCGACGATGATGCGCCAATAGGCGAAGGGCTTGAAGCCGTAGTTCGAGACGATATCGAGCAGCTTTTTCACGACCAGGAGGCCAGCGAAGAATGCCGCCACGAAGCCAATGGCGATCAGCACGACGTTATCGAAGCTGAGCTGCTTGTAGTTCTTGAGCAGGTCATAGGCGAACGCGCCCGCCATGGTGGGCATGGCCAGAAAGAACGAGAACTCGGCGGCGGCGCGCTTGGATGCTCCCAGCAACATTGCACCGACGATCGACGAGCCCGAACGCGACACACCCGGGACCATGGCAAGGCACTGGATGAGGCCGATCTTGAGATACATCGGGATCGGAAACTGCATCGCGTCATCGTGACGGACTTCGAGGTCAAGATCGTCGACCACGAGCAGGATCAGCCCGCCGGCTAT
>JBOFFB010000169.1:0-7571 GCA_051648385.1 Allobosea sp. | reverse complement strand
CGCCCTTGGCGGTGTTCAGCGCCTGTGCCGAATTACGCATCAGGTTCGACAGCACGCGGAACATCTGGTCCGGGTCCATGTCGCCACGCAGCTCTGAGGCCACACGGTTGTCGAAGCCAGGTTGCCCGGGCTGGCCAAGGCGCAGCATGTCCGCGACGTCATTCACCAGAGCGGCCAGCGCGACCGGTTGGCGCACGGGCTCTGGTTCGTTGACGCGCCCATAGGCAAGGGTGGATTGGCAAAAATCGATGGCGCGCGCGAGTGTCGCGATCAGTTTCGGGCCGAATCGTTGCACGGACGGGTCGCGCGATTCTCCGATGCGGTCCGACAGAAGCTGTGCCGACGCCAGCATGTTGCGCAGGTCATGGTTGATCTTGCTGACTGCGAGGCCAACGGCGGCAAGCCGCTTTTTCTCGCGCAGGGAACTGGCCAGCGAGCGCTCCATTCCCGCCAGAGCCTTTTCGGCATCGCCGATTTCGTCGCGGCGACCCGATGGCTTGACGATCCGGCGCGGGTTCTCAGGGTCGCCAGCGAAAGCCATGACGTTGCCTGCGAGACGCTTCACAGGCCGTACAATCAGCCAGTTCAGGGCGAGGAACAGCAACGCCGCTGTCACCGCTGCAATGAAAATCGAGAGCCAGACGATATTGCGGGCAAATTCGAGCATCGCGGAGCGCAAAGGCCGCTCGTCGATGACCATTTCAACGAAGTCAGCTTCACCGACCGACTGGCCGATGACGCGGATGCGCCGCTCGGCACCATTGAACAGGATATCGAGGCTTTCGGTAATCGATTCCATCCGGCCCTTGCTGCGAAGGTCCACGGTTCGCCCGACGTCCGGAGGCAGGTTTTCCTGCGCCAGCAGCCGCCGCGCGCCACCTGCGCGGGTGGCGATGGCAAGTGCGCCGACACCATCGAGCAACTGGCTTTCAAGGCCGGCGGGCAGTCCCTCCCGCGGCGCAGCCTCCAGCACCATCACGGCCACCTGTGCGGCGGCAAGCCGATCATCGAGCCAGTTGCGGCGAAAGCTCGCCACTGACGGTACGAAGATCAGCACTTCGGCGATCATCACAAAGGCCACGGTCAAGGTCAGCAGTTTGGCAGACAAGCCCATGCGCCAGCCCTGCCGTGGTGGCGGATCCGGTGTTGCAGTCGATGTGTCGAATTTCGAAGCTTCCAATCCGTGTGCCTCAGCCCAACTTCCTCAAGAACCCGAGGATGCGGCGAATCCATGGCTTTCCCGCCATCTGAGCAAAATGCGTCATGGCGGCCCGCTTTGATACCTCTGATAATGTCGGATAGGGGAACACGAAACCGACCATGTCCTGAACGCTCCAACCTTTCTGGACGGCGATGACCCAAGGCATCAGCAGTTCGCCAGCGTGTTTTCCCGCCAAGGTTGCCCCGAGAATGCGGCCTTTTTTATCAGTGATGATTTTGACGAGGCCATCGGGTGCGTGCTCCGCCTGAGCGCGATCATTTTCGGCAAAGGGCCAGCGCAGCACCTGAAACTGCTTTTCGGCCTTGCGCGCCGCCTCTTCGGAAAGCCCGACACTGGCAACTTCGGGGTCGCAGTAGGTTACCCTCGGGATGGCGAGATTGCTGATCTTGGCGGGCAGGCGAAACAGCGCGCTGCGGATAACGATGCCGGCGTGATAATTCGCCACATGGGTGAACTGCAGACCCTCGGTTGCGCCACTGGCACAATCGCCGATGGCATAGACGCGCGCATTCGAGGTCTTCAGCTTGGCATTGACCATGATGCCGCTGGCATCGTGCGTGATGCTGGCAGCACCCAAATTGAGCGCCTCGGTGTTCGGCGTGCGACCGGCAGCAACAAGCAGATGCGAGCCCGTGATGATGTCGCCATTGTCGAGCACGGCGCGAATGCTCCCGGCCTTGCCTTCGATCCGCACCACTTTGACATTCTCGCGCAAGGTGACGCCGTCTGCAGCAAGCGAGCGCGCAACAAAGCCGGCAGCTTCCGCGTCCTCCCGCGGCAAGATGCGTCCTGCCTGCAAGATCGTGACGGTGCTGCCAAGTCTGCGGAACGCCTGGCCGAGCTCGACGCCGATCGGCCCGCCGCCCAGCACCAACAGATGATCGGGGCGGGCGGTTTCGGCAAAGATGGACTCATTGGTGAAGAACGGCACCGTATCGAGGCCGGGAATCGGCGGAACCCTGGGCCGCGAACCGGTGGCCAGCACAAAGCGGCGCGGCTGGATTTCGATCTCGCCAACCCGGATGCTGCGCCGGTCAATGAACGCGGCCTCACCTGCGACGACGCGCACGCCAAGGCTGGTGAAGCGTTCGACCGAGTCATTCGGTGCGATCGCGGCAATCACCCCGTGAACATGTTCGTGTACGCGGTTGAAATGCACCTGCGGGGAGGGCGCAACCAACCCGAACACGCTTGCACGGCGAATGTCATGGGCGCGATTGGCCGCTGCGATCAGGGCCTTAGACGGCACGCAGCCGACATTGAGGCAATCCCCACCCATCTCGTGCCGCTCGACGAGGATGACGGGCACGCCGAACATGGCAGCGGCAGCGGCAACCGAAAGGCCGCCCGAACCAGCGCCAATCACGCACAAATCAGGTTTCAGCACCTCTGCCATGACAATGTCCATTCAAACCGAATACCTCGTTGCGGTATCTCAGTGCCGTCGATGCAGCAAGCGACACACTTCGCGCTGGCCCCGCAACAGAACGGCCAACGATGCATCAAGCACAGGTTCGCATGATGGATCGCGGTTGACTTGCGATGGGCCTTCCGCCATAAGCCCGCTCGAGTTCGGTGCCCGTCGTCTGGCGGGTGCCGCTTTTTTGCCGATAGCGTGATTGACGATGGAATGCTCTGTTTGGGGTGTTTTTCGGGATCGCCACTGACAAGACCGGAGACTTTCCGTGAAGAGAACCTACCAGCCGAGCAAGCTCGTTCGCAAGCGCCGCCACGGCTTCCGCGCACGCATGGCAACTGTCGGTGGCCGCAAGGTTCTGGCCGCACGCCGCGCCCATGGCCGCAAGCGCCTTTCGGCCTGAGGGCTTGTCCTGGCGACGTCTCTTGTCGCCGGCACATTGAGGTGTTCAAGCCACAAGGTCAGGGGGACTGCATGCGCACGTCCGCACCGCGCCTTACGCGTTTGATCAAAAGATCACAATTCCAGGCGGCGGCTGGTGACGGTCGCCGCTTTCGTTCATCCGAGCTGTCCGTGCAGGTTCTCGATCGTGACGAGGGCGAAGCTGGTGTCCGGATAGGCCTGACGGCTTCGCGCAAAGCGGGAAATGCCGTCAAGCGCAACCGTATCAGGCGTAGGCTGAGGGCTGCTGCGCGTGAGGCCTATGCGGGTTGTGAGCTGCGTGCGGATGTTGTGGCCGTGGCCAAGACTGAAACCATCACAGCACCGTATGACCAACTTGTGCGAACCTTGCACAATGCCTTGACCAAAGCCCGCCCACAGCGGAAACAGCTTCCAGCTTCTCAGCGTTCGGCGTCGAGCCCGGCCCCTCACAATCTGGTAGCAGGCGAAACACCGCTTGCGACCCCGCAAAAGACGAGATGAAACGGTCATGATGAACCGGGAAGACAACAAGAACCTGCTGCTGGCGATTGTCTTGTCGGCGGTGGTTCTGCTGGGCTGGAATTACTTCTACGGCGTCCCGCAGATGGAAGCCCAGCGCCGTGCTGCGCAGCCGACGCAAGCCGCCGCGCCTGGTTCGGTCACGCCGCAGCCAGGTGGCGCCACATCGGTTGCGCCGGTTCCTGGCAGCCCCGGCGCCGCCGCGCCCGGTTCCGCCGCGCCTGGCGCCCAGCCGGTTGCGGGCGGCGCCATGACGCGTGAAGCTGCGCTGCAGTCCGGGCAGCGCGTGACCATTGAAACACCCCGCATGAGTGGTTCGATCTCGCTGATCGGCGGGCGCATCGATGACGTGTCGCTGATGGCCTATCGCGAGACGGTTGATCCGAAGAGCCCGCACATCGTGCTGTTCTCGCCCCAGAATTCGCCAAACGCCTACTATGCTGATTTCGGCTGGGCCGGGGGGGCAGGTTCCACCACATCGCTGCCTACCGCCCAGACACAATGGACTGCTGACCAGACGAAGCTGACGCCGTCGCAGCCTGTGATACTGTCATGGAACAATGGCCAGGGTCTGACGTTCAAGCGCAGCATTTCGGTTGATGCAAACGCCATGTTCTCGGTGGCTGATACGGTCGAGAATGCAGGCGGCGCGCCCATAACGCTGTTCCCTTACGGACTCGTTGCGCGCCACGGCAAACCTGTCACGCAAGGCTATTTCGTGCTGCACGAAGGGCTGATCGGCGTCATCGGCTCGAACGGCTTGCAGGAGTACACGTACGACAACGTCGAGAAGGAGGCGGTCCTCGGCGGTGCACAACGCGGCAAGGTCTGGAAAGACGCGTCCTCCGGCTTTCTTGGCATCACTGACAAATATTGGGCTGCCGCGATCATCCCTGATCAGGAGCGCAAGTTCGAGGGCCGGTTCTCGGTCAACATGAGCGGCAACAAGACGTTCCAGGCCGACTATCTCGGCGAGGCCATGACAATTGCACCGGGTGCGTCAGGTACGGCCAACTCGCGGCTATTTGCCGGCGCCAAGGAAGTCGCCACCATCGATGGCTACGAGAAGACGCAGAACATCAAGCGTTTTGACCTGATGATCGACTGGGGCTGGTTCTATTTCATCACCAAACCAATGTTTTATGCCATCGATTGGTTCTTCCATCTGACAGGCAATTTCGGCGTCGCCATCTTGCTGGTCACAGTGGTGCTGAAACTGCTTTTCTTCCCACTCGCCAACAAATCCTATGCGTCGATGGCCAAAATGAAGGCCGTTCAGCCGGAAATGGTGGCGATCCGCGACCGTTTCGCGGATGACAAGGTGAAGCAGCAGCAAGCGCTGATGGAGCTTTACAAGAAAGAAAAGATCAACCCGTTGGCGGGCTGTTGGCCGGTGTTGATCCAGATCCCGGTGTTCTTCGCGCTCTACAAGGTTCTGTTCGTGACCATCGAGATGCGGCATGCGCCGTTCTTCGGCTGGATCAGAGATTTGGCCGCGCCGGACCCGACCTCGATCTTCAATCTGTTTGGCCTGTTGCCTTTCGCGGTTCCTGCAGCGCTACTGCTCGGCGTCTGGCCAATCCTGATGGGCATCACGATGTTCGTACAGATGAAGCTCAACCCCGAGCCGACCGATCCGGTGCAGAAGATGGTGTTCACCTGGATGCCGGTGTTCTTCACCTTCCTGCTCGGTTCATTCCCGGCCGGCCTGGTGATCTACTGGACCTGGAACAACTTCCTCTCGATTGCCCAGCAGGCTTACATCATGAAGAAGTTCGGTACGAAGATCGAGCTTTGGGACAACATCAAGGGCATGTTCGTCAAGAAGCCTGCGGTGGAGCCGGGCAAGAGCTAGTCCGGCGTCATTCCGGGGCATCGCATCGCGATGAGCCCGGAAGCCATCAACGACAAGTTGGATATCGACGCATGATGTTTGCGACCTGGCCCGGGTGTTGATGGGTTCCGGGCTCGGCTTTGCCGCCCCGGAATGACGGAGAACGGTGCCCGCATGACCAACGATGAACCCGATTTTGCCGAGATGGGCCGCAAGCTGTTTGCTGGCGACTGGCAGTTCATCTGGGCGGCCAGCAAGGCCGACGGTCTGCCGCCGATGAGCGGTTTCGAGTTTGCGCTGGCGGGGCGTTCCAATGTTGGCAAGTCGAGCCTCGTCAATGCGCTGACGGGCCGCAAGGCATTGGCGCGCACGTCGCACACGCCGGGCCGCACGCAGCAACTCAACTTTTTCCGGATCGGTGACCGTGCGACCGTCGTCGACATGCCTGGCTATGGCTTTGCCGCAGTCGGCAAGCTGAAGGTCGAGACCTGGACCAAGCTGATCCACGATTATCTGCGTGGGCGGCAGAATCTGGCGCGCGTGTATCTGCTGATCGACGCGCGGCATGGCCTGAAAGAGGTCGATACCGATGTGCTGGAGACGCTCGACAAGTCAGCGGTGTCGTACCAGATCATTCTCACCAAGGCGGACGAGGTCAAGAAGGTCGATATTCCCGGTCTGATCGAGCGGACCAAGGCTGCCATCATCCGCCGACCAGCAGCGTTTCCAGAGGTGCTTTTGACGTCGAGCCGCGATGGCGAAGGTATTGCCGAACTCAGGGCCAGTATCGCGCGGCTGCTGAACGAGCGCGGGGCTTGATGACCACTTCCCGCATCCATCTTGCCATCGCCTGCCTGTTCGGCGCTGGCGGTGTCGCGCTTTGGGCCTGGGCAACGCATGCCGCTCAGCCCTCGGCCACGATCGCCGCCCAGATGCTGATCATGCATGCCGCTGCGATCGTCGCGTTGACGGCGGCGCGCGACGCTGGGCTGATGCAGCAGCGCGCGGCGATTATATTCATCTCGGCGCTGGCTGTCGGGGTCACGTTGTTTGCAGGCGATCTGGCGTTTCGCGCTATCTCAGGCCAGCGCCTGTTCCCGATGGCAAGTCCCATCGGCGGCATGCTGATGATCGCGGGGTGGCTTGGGCTGGCAGTCACGCCATTTCTGGTGAAGCGCTCCTGATCGTGCTTTCGCCATACGACCTGATCGGCTAGACAGCGCGACGCCCTTGAATATCCCGGAGCTGACTTGATGACCGACCTGTCAAAACTGTCGCCCTCCATGCAGGCCGAGCTTCTGGTGCAGGCCTTGCCGCACATGCAGCGCTACGACCAACAAGTCGTTTGCATCAAGTATGGCGGTAACGCGATGGGTGACGCCGCGACGGCAGAGGATTTCGCCGAGGACATCGTGCTTCTGGAGCAATCAGGCCTGAAGCCGGTGGTTTGCCACGGCGGCGGGCCGCAGATCGCCCGGATGCTGGAGAAGCTCAACATCAAGAGTGAGTTCAAGCAGGGCCTGCGCGTTACCGATGCCGCCACCGTCGACGTCGTCGAGATGGTGTTGGCCGGGTCGGTCAACAAGGAGATCGTCGGTTACATCAGCCGCGAGGGCGGCAAGGCCATCGGCCTTTGCGGCAAGGACGGCAACATGGTGACTGCCCGCAAGGTGCAGCGCACCGTGGTCGATCCCGATTCGCGCATCGAGCAGGTGCTGGACCTTGGCTTTGTCGGCGAGCCCGAAACGGTCGACACAACTGTGCTCAATGCCATCTTGAAGGCTGAACTCATTCCCGTGCTGGCGCCAGTGTGTTCGGGTGCCGACGGGCAGACCTACAATGTCAACGCCGACACGTTCGCGGGTGCGATCGCGGGTGCGCTGGGTGCCAAGCGACTGCTGCTGTTGACTGATGTGCCGGGCGTGCTCGACAAGAACAAGCAGCTGATCAAGGAACTGACCATCGACGAGTGCCGCAAACTGGTCGCTGACGGCACCATCACCGGCGGCATGATCCCGAAGATCGAGACGTGCATCTATGCGCTGGAGAAGGGCGTGGAAGCGGTGGTCATCCTCGACGGCAAGGTGCCGCACGCGGTGCTGATCGAGCTGTTCACGGATACGGGCGCTGGCACGCTGATCCGGCGGTGAGCCAGA
>JBOFFB010000168.1:0-5095 GCA_051648385.1 Allobosea sp. | reverse complement strand
GACGTGTGAGCGCGTGCGGCGCGGGCTTCCGCACCATGCACCGAGCCCTTGCGGCGGATTGGTCCCACCACCGTCGGCACTTCGGCCATGTAGCGGTTGTTGCGGATGCCCATCATCGTCTTCTTGGCGAAATCGATGCCGGACAGATTGGCGAGGAAGCCGTGCACGAAATGCACCCGCGCCTGCTCGCCATCGCCGACAATGTCGAGGCCGGCATCTTCCTGAAGCTTGATCGCCAGAATAGTGGCATCGAGCTTGCCCTGATCGAGCGCAGCGCCCTCCAGTTTCCACGGGGCCCAGAGTTTCTCGGGCTCGGCAAGCCAGAGCGGCTTTGGCAATGATCCGGCAAGTGTCGTCAGCAACATGATCCGAGCTTTCAATCATCCCAATGGGCATCGGCTGGACCGAATGGCCACTGGCAAGCGCGACCGCGCGCCCGAGCTATTGCGAGGTTAGTCGTCTCAACGCAGCGCGCCATGTGCGCCGCGAAAGTGCCGCCGTCAAGCCACTTGCCGCAGTCTCAATCGCGGGCCGGCCAGTAGCCAGCCGATCAGCGTGATGTTGACGAGGTTCCAGGCCAGCCCGTTGAGGAAGGCCATCCGATATGAACCCGACAGATCGAAGATATAGCCCGAAGCCAATCCGCCCGCCGCCATGCCCAGAATCGTTGCTGTGATGACGAAACCAACACGGGCGCCCGCCTCCTTCGGCGGCATGTATTGCCGCGCGATCATCGCATACATCGGCACGATGCCGCCCTGGAACAGGCCGAAGATGGCCGAGATGATGTAGAGCGAGGTGAGCCCGTCAAACCACAGGAACAGGAACAACGCCGCTGCCTGCATCGACGAGCCTATCAGCAGCACCGCCACCCCACCGATGCGGTCAGCAAGATAGCCAGAACCGATGCGGCTGATGATGCCGAGGCCAAGCATCAGCGCCAGCATCTCCGCCCCGCGCGCCGCGCCATAGCCAAGATCGCTGCAGTAAGCCACGATATGCACCTGTGGCATCGCCATGGCCATGCAGCAGCCGAAACCCGCGATGCAAAGCAGCGCCATCAGGGCATTGGGGCTGAGGCCGAGGCCTGCGCGGGCTGCATCGCTGGCGGCAGTGGCTTTCGCGTTGTCGACCGTCGGTGCGCGGCGACGAAACATCAGCGCCATGGGCATCATGGTGGCGGCCAGAACCGCTCCGATGGCGATATGCGACCAGCGCCAGCCATTGGCGGCGATCGAGGCCTGCAGCAACGGCGACCACAGCGCGCCTGCGAGGTAGTTGCCCGTGGCGGCAATGCCGACCGCAAGTCCGCGTGAGCGCACGAACCAGTGCGAGATGTCGGCGATCAGCGGTGCAAAGCCGATGGAAGCCCCGATGCCGATCAGCAGATGTGCCGCGCCAAATTGCCAGATCGACCCCGCCAGCCCGGCCAGCACATAGCCGCCGCTCTGGCAGAGCGCAGCGATGATCATGGCGGGCACGATGCCGAAGCGGTCGGAGAGCCTGCCCATGCCGATGGCCGCGCCCGCAAAACCGATCATCATCAGCGTGTAGGGCGCGGACGCCGCCCCGCGCACCACGCCGAACTCAGCCTGAACCGCAGGCAAAGCCACAACCACTGACCATGAGCCTATGCAGGCCAGCGTTGCGAAGATGAGGGAGTAGCCGAGCCGCTGCCACGAATAGCGGCTGTCAGCAGTGTAGTGGGTGGCGGAATCGGGTGTGCTCATGGCGTGAACATACGGGCCGCAGGTATCCGGTCACAAGAGCAAGGCACGCGCAGGCGAAAGGCGCAGGACGCGGGGGAACAGCTGCCATGGCCGGGCTTTGCCCGACCATGTTGGCGAGTTATGTGCCTCAGCGGGCCTTGACTGCACTGTCAGGGAAATCGCTGAACAGGCCGTCGACACCGAGTGCGAAGAAGGCCTTCATTTCGGCAACGGGATCGCCCTTGAAGGTGGAGGCAACGCGGCGCGGCTCATTGCGGAAGGTCCAGGTGTGGACGAAAAGGCCCGCCGCATGGGCATCCTGCACGAGGCTGGTCGGCGGCAGCATGATGCGGTCCTGCTCGTCGATCTTGCCGTCGCCGTTGAGGTCACGCGGCTTGCCATCTGCACCCATCTCCTGGCGACCTGCCATGATGTAGGGCTTCCACGGGCCTACGCCGTCGGCATAGGTCTTGATCTCGGCCAAGCCTTCCTTGGTGACGAGGTCCTTGAAGGTGCGCTTGTCGCCGGTGATGACGAAATCATAGGGCTTGTCATAGGGCGCGGCGAGCACGATTCCGCCATCCTTGTCGACGTCATCGGCATCGACCAGTTGTACGAGGCGGACCTGGGTGAGCCTGCGCAGCGCTTTCAGGTTGGCGACCTCGAAGCTCTGGATGATCACCGGCGCATCCTTGGTGGTCCAGCCGGCAGCATTCAGAGAGCCAACGAGGCTTGGTTCGAGCGGCAAGCCGACGGCGGCGTGCCAGGCGGAATGCTTGGTTTCGGGATAGATGCCGATGGTACGGCCCGTGCGGGTGCTTTCGGTTTTCGCAAGTGCAATCACCTCCTGCAGCGTCGGGATCAGGAACTTGCCGTTATGTGACTGATCGCGTTCGGCAGCGGACTGCTTGGCGCGCAGTTGGCGGATTTCGATGATGGTGAAATCGGACGCGAACCAGTCGGTCGTATCGACCCCATCAACCTTCATGGTGCGCTTGCGCGAGGCAAACTGCGGCAGCTCACCGATATTGGTTGTGCCGCCCAGCATCGGCTCATGGCGCGCGATCAGGTAGCCATCCTTGGTCATGACCAGATCAGGCTCGATGAAATCGGCACCTTGCTCGATGGCGAGCTTGTAGGCCTCAAGCGTATGCTCGGGCAAATAGCCACTGGCACCGCGATGGCCGATCACCAGTGGCGGCTTGCCATCAAGCGTCTTGCGCGGTGCCTGCGCTTCGGCAACACCCGACAAGACAGTGCCTGCCAGGGCGGCGGCGACCAACATAGCGATGCGGACATTCCGGAATGCTGACATGATTCTTACCCCTGATTGCGACAAAGCCAAAGACTGGCTCGTTGGCATTTTCAAAAACGCTCACTCCAAATCATCATTGCAACGGGTGACGTCGCCGTCACAATTGAATGACAATGCCATGACGAATGCCCTGACGCACGCAATCAGCCGAAGATGCGCTCTCCGCTCTGGTCGATGATCTGGCGCGCTTTCATGTAGGTCATCTCGATGGCGGTTTCCCTGGCCGGGAAGCGGTCGGCGCGGATGAAGCGGTGGGATTTCATCTCTCCGCCGATCTCCTTCTCGATCACGCCACACATCTGCCACTGGCCCTGCTCTTCATAGGGCGTGGCGTGGATGGTGAAGCCACTGTGCTCGGTGGCCGGCGCGGGTTCCTCCGCCTTGGGTGCACCGCCGCCGAAGAGTTTCTTGAAGAAGGACATGGGCAATTCAATTTCTTCGTGGCTTAGCGGTAGCTGCATGTCTTGCAATTAAATCAAGTGTATCTATAATATCTGGGTCGATTTCATTCTCTGAAACGAATTCTGTAAGAATATAGAAATCAGATTTATCAAGTCTGTTATCCATATTGAGTTTAGAAAAATAGTTCTTGAAAAGGATTGGCAAGAATTCATCAGAAACTTTAAAATCAGGGGACCATGGATCTTTCCCCAGCACGTTAAGCGCCTGTTCGACTTCTTCAATGGCAGCCAACATCGCGCCTCGGCGCTGTGAGCGAAGTGCGTGAGTCAAGAGATTCTCAGGTTCCATGCCTTCTGCGTATCGAAGCAACACAGATTGGGTACAAAAATAATTTTCAATTTCACGCTTCGACCAGACATTTGACGGTAAAACAAAGCCATTAGGGAGACCGCCGGGTAGTTTATCAAAAACAGCAACGCAAACCAAATCAGGCTTTGCCTCTCTTAGCCCATAAAAATGGTGTTCCGCCAATTTTGGTTGGTTGAGTACATAGTGTACGAAAACACTATCAAGTACATCTAATACCGGATGGTTGAGTATTTTTGCAAACCCGCGCATTATTGCTAAATCAGTTGCTCCTTCCAAGTATAGAACAAAACCTTTTGTCTCGGCCTGGTAATAGTGCTCAAAGCCAATATCCTTCAACGATTTCAGGACTTGACTGCCTCTATCGTCAATCCGATGAGGCTTTCCCACGAAAGCAACAACAACGTGTTTATCGGCTGCCTCATTCAGTATCACCTCAGAATGGCTTGCAACGATGACTTGAGAACCTACGCGCGCGGCAGTCTCTGTCAACAAGCTGTATATCTGACGTTGGCGCAGAATCTCGAGATGGGCATCAGGTTCATCGAGTAGCAAAACGCTGCCGCTATTCGCGTGAAGATGCGCTAGTAGTAGAAGTGTCTGCTGCAGCCCGCGACCAGCACTTGAAAGATCGAGTTTCGTTTCACCCTCAGTGTAGGATAACTCGACACTACCGCGAATCGTATCGCGTTGGGGTATGCCAATTTTTGCTCCAAACAACTGCTGCATAGATGCTTGAACTGTAGCCCACGCCTCAGGCGAGGATAGATATACCTGCGAACAAAGGTTGCGCAGCACCTCAGCTGTTCGTCCCTCACCAAGCAACACGGCAATACGTCCGGTTTGAACCTCCGGTTCTTCAGAAGCGAGCCCTGACATTGGAGGGAGCATGGCTAGACGAACGTTGCCTGCTTCCTTCGGAACATCCATTCGTTTTGGCGAATCTCCATCCTCTAGTCGTAGGGGACGGCAATAAAGCGACTCCGAATTTGCATGATAAAATTCTAGACCACAGTTCCAATTTCTACCCTGAAATTCACCTTCGACGATAATGTCAATAAATACCCGCTGGCCGCTTCTTGTAACCTGCAAATCGCGCCAAAAAGAACGAGAATCTGATACTGGTGTATGAGTAATTGCACGGCGATTGATAGTAACGCCGGTTCGAGTGTCAGCCTTGCTTCCCTGTGACCGCCGACCTAACCATTCTTGAAGACCAGTTTGCCATAAGCAAAGCGCCTGAAGTGCTGATGTCTTGCCAGCGTTATTGGGCCCAATCAACACAACCGATTGTCCGAGCGGG
>JBOFFB010000167.1:0-18136 GCA_051648385.1 Allobosea sp. | reverse complement strand
CATGGAACCTGCCTGACCCGATCCCGACCCACCGCGAGCCGATCTACACCCCGCGCGTCGATCTGGTCGCCAAGTGGCCTGCCCGTCCCGATGAGCGCACCCTGCGCATCCCGAACCTGCATACAACCTTCCAGAAGGCAGCGATCGAGAAGGGGGTGGCGAAGAACTTCCCCATCATCCTCACGTCCGGCCGACTTGTGGAATATGAAGGTGGCGGCGAGGAAACCCGGTCGAACAAGTGGCTGGCCGAACTCCAGCAGGACATGTTCGTCGAGATCAGCCCCGATGACGCCAATGCGCGCGGCATCAAGGACGGCCAGTTCGTCTGGGTGTCCGGCCCCGAAAACAACGCAAGGGTCCGCGTGAAAGCGATGGTCACCGAGCGCGTCGGCAAGGGTGTCGCCTGGATGCCGTACCACTTCGGTGGTTTCTATCAGGGCGTCGACCAGCGCGGCAATTATCCGAAAGGCACTGACCCGATCGTTCTGGGCGAAAGCGCCAACACCGTCTTCACATATGGTTATGACCCGGTCACCGGCATGCATGAAGGCAAGGTTTCCCTTGCCCAGATTGCGGCGGCCTGAGGAGGATTGCACACATGGCACGCATGAAATTTCTCTGCGACGCGGACCGCTGCATCGAGTGCAACGCCTGCGTCACCGCCTGCAAGAACGAGAATGATGTCCCTTGGGGCATCAACCGCCGCCGCGTCGTCACCATCAATGACGGCAAGCCCGGCGAGCGCTCGATCTCGATGGCCTGCATGCACTGCACGGATGCGCCCTGCGCCGCCGTCTGCCCGGTCGACTGTTTCTATGTGACGGTCGACAAGGTGGTGCTGCACTCCAAGGACCTGTGCATCGGCTGCGGTTATTGCTTCTACGCCTGCCCGTTCGGCGCCCCGCAATATCCGAAGGTCGGCAACTTCGGCTCGCGCGGCAAGATGGACAAGTGCACCTTCTGCGCCGGTGGTCCTGAAGCCGATCTCTCGCCTGCCGAGTTCCAGAAATATGGTTCGAACCGTCTGGCCGAAGGCAAGCTTCCGCTGTGCGCCGAGATGTGCTCGACCAAGTCGCTTCTTGCAGGTGATGGCGACATTATCGCCAAGATCTACAAGGAGCGCGTGCTCAAGCGTGGTTACGGTTCGGGTGCCTGGGGCTGGAAGACAGCCTACAAGGAAACCGTCGCCATCTGAGGTGATGAGGGCCGCAAGCTGGTCTTGCGGCCTCTCGCCTTGTCATCAATTCACATTTTCAGGAGGGACAACATGCGTCTTTCGCGGTCCATTCTTTCATTCCTTGCCATGCTTGGCATCGCTGTCGGCCTTGGGCTGGCCAGCCCGGCCATGGCCCAGCAGCCCGGTCAGATCAATCCGACGGCCCAGTCCGTCACTGAAGACAAGCTGCTCAATGCGCTGAAACCCGGCTCGGCTGCCGAAATCGGCGGGCGTATCTCGATTCCTGACACGAAAGCATCGACGCTGATTCGGCCTGCTGGCCGCGAGTGGCGCGAGTTTCATCAGGGCACCATGCGTCTGCTGGGTGCAATCGCCATTGTCGGCATGATCGCGCTTCTGGCCGTGTTCTACTTCACTCGCGGCAAGATCATGATCGCCGGCGGCCCGACCAACCGCACCATCACCCGTTTCGGCACATTCGACCGTTTCGTGCACTGGATGACGGCGGGATGCTTCATCGTGCTGGCGCTGTCGGGCCTCAACATCACCTTTGGCAAGGCCTTGCTGATCCCGATTTTCGGTGAGAGTGCCTTTGCTGCGGCTGCGCAACTCGGCAAGTACGCCCACAATTATCTCGCCTTCCCATTCATGATCGGGCTTGCGCTGATGTTCCTGATCTGGGTGAAGGACAACATTCCCGGCAAGATCGACCTTGACTGGTTTGCGCAGGGCGGCGGCCTCATCGGCAAGGGTCACCCCAAGGCCAAGCGCTTCAATGGCGGCCAGAAAATGGTATTCTGGTCTGTCATCCTGGGCGGCGCGGCGCTGTCGGTGTCGGGCTGGTTCCTGCTCTTCCCCTACACTGCCGGCGGCGTGCTCAACCTCCAGTTCTGGAATGTCGTCCACGGCGTGGTCAGCATGGTGCTTGTCGGTGCGATGTTGGCCCATGCCTACATCGGCTCGATCGGCATGGAAGGCGCGTTTGATGCCATGGGCTCAGGCGAGGTCGACCTCAACTGGGCCAAGGAGCATCACGGCCTCTGGGTCGAGGACGAAATGAAAAAGGGCGTTGTGCCCGCCCAGATGCAAGCGGCAGAGTGATTGCCGCTTTCGCTGCTGCCTGATCACAGATTTGATATCCGATGACCGGGCGCGAAAGCGTCCGGTTTTCGCTTGAAGGGATAAGACATGACCCGTGTGATCGGGCTCGCAGGTTGGAGCGGGGCGGGCAAGACAACGCTGCTCGGCAAACTGATCCCGCTTCTGGTCAGTCGCGGGCTCAAGGTTTCAACACTGAAACACGCGCATCACGCCTTCGATGTCGATGTGCCGGGCAAGGATTCCCATGATCATCGCATGGCTGGCGCTTCCGAAGTGCTGGTCTCATCGGGGCGGCGCTGGGCCTTGATGCACGAGCTGCGCGACGAGCCTGAAGCCAGCCTTGCCGAACTTCTGCCGAAGCTCTCGCCCGTCGATCTCGTCATCGTCGAGGGCTTCAAGGCCGCACTGCACCGCAAGTTGGAGGTCCATCGTGCGGCAAACGGCAAGCCACCCCTCCACGTCAACAATCCTTCGATCGTGGCGATCGCTTCGGATGTATCGTTTCCGGGTGCCGGGCGGCCAGTGCTGCATCTCGATGACATCGAAGCCATCGGCGGCCTCGCGCTTGCCTTCGCGGAGCCGATGGCGGAGGTTCTGGCAAGACTAGAGCATTGCGCACAAAAGTGGGTACCGGTTTTGTGAGTACGCAATGCTCTATCGTATTATGATCTAGCAGCAAAGCCGGAAGCCGATGGCACAACTCACCGATGACTGCTTTGCCTTTGGCGGGCCGTTGATGACAATCGAAGATGCGGCTGGCCTGATGGCCGCACGCATCACGGCCATCGCTGACAGCGAGAATGTGTTGCTGGGCGATGCGGAAGGTCGCGTGCTGGCCGATGATCTTGTCGCTGCGGTGCCGCTGCCGCCCTTCGCCAATTCGGCTGTTGATGGCTACGCTGTCCGCCATGCCGACCTCATGGCCAACGCAGAAACGGTCTTGCCGTTGAGCGGGCGCGTCACTGCCGGCGCAGCGGCCAGTGGCATCTCTGCCAAGGGGGTAGCCGTGCGCGTCTTCACCGGTGCACCCATGCCAGCCGATGCCGACACGGTGTTCATGCAGGAAGACGTGGCAATCGAGGGCGATCATGTCCGTCTGCCATCTGGTCTCGCGCGCGAAGCGAACATGCGGCCCGCAGGCGAGGATATCGCACAGGGCGAGCGGGCGCTGGCAGCCGGAACACGCCTTGAGGCGCGGCATCTGGCACTGGCTGCAGCACTTGGTCTCTCGCATATTGAGGTGCGGAGGAGGCTCCGCGTCGGCGTGTTCTCGACCGGTAACGAGTTGAGCGAAGGCGGCGTGCCGCTGCCCGAAGCAGCGATCTACGATTCGAACCGCGTCATGCTGCTTGCGTTGGTCAGGCGCGCCGGGGCCGAGGGCGTCGATCTCGGCATCATCCGCGACAGCCAGGCGGAACTGGCGGCGCGGCTGAAAGCGGCCTCAGTGCAGTGCGACCTTATCCTCACCACGGGCGGTGTTTCTACTGGTGAGGAAGATCATGTCAGAGCGGCTGTCGAAAGTGTCGGTTCGCTGGTTTTCTGGCGCATCGCCATCAAGCCCGGGCGGCCCGTGGCCATGGGTGTGATCGGAGGCGCGGCTTTTGTCGGCCTGCCGGGCAATCCCGTTGCAGTCTATGTCACTTTCGCCTTCATCGTTCGGCCGCTTCTGGCGCGCCTTGCAGGCGGACTTTGGCACGCGCCTCGCCGCATCCTGGTGACATCAGGCTTTGACTACAGAAAGAAAGCCGGGCGGCGCGAGTACGTCCGCGTTAGCCTGACCCCGCGCGGCGATGGCGGCTTCGATGCGGTGAAGCATCCGCGTGATGGCGCCGGCATCATCACCTCGCTGACCGAAACGGACGGATTACTGGAGCTTCCGGACGATATGATCACACTTGAACTGAGTGCGGATGTCCCGTTCATCGCCTATGGCGATCTCGCTTGATCATTTTCCCCGGCGCATGCCCGTGGTCACATCGAATAGATGCACCTTGCCCGGATCGATGGCGAGGTTCAGTGTCTTCGCCTCCATCGATACCAGCCCGGACGCAGCCTGGATCACGAGATGAGCCCCGCCAAGCGTGCCATGGAAGAGCTGGGTCGCGCCAAGTTCCTCGATGAAGTCGACCTGCATGGTCAACGAACCGTCGGGGCGTACGATGAGATCTTCAGGCCTCAGACCCACTTCTACGGCGTCGCCGGCTTTGAGGTCAGTGGCCATGTCGCCGACGGGTAAGACAACGTCGCCGATGGCAACCGTGCCCGCGCCCCGGACGATGCCCTTGGCGATGTTCATTGGCGGTGAGCCGATGAACGTGGCGACGAACTTCGAGGCTGGTTTGCGATAGACTTCGTTGGGGATGCCCATCTGCTCGACGCGGCCCGCATTCATCACCACGAGCTTGTCGGACAAGGTCATCGCCTCGACCTGATCGTGGGTGACGTAGATCGAGGTGACACCGAGAGCGCGTTGCAGCTTCTTGATCTCGACACGCATCTGCACACGCAGCTTCGCATCGAGGTTGGACAGCGGCTCGTCGAACAGGAACACCTGTGGCTTGCGCACGATGGCGCGGCCCATCGCAACACGCTGACGCTGACCGCCCGAAAGCTGGCGCGGGCGACGCTCCAGGAATGTCTCGATGCCGAGAATCTTCGAAGCTTCCTGCACCCGGCGATCGATCTCGTCCTTTGGTGTGCCGCGGTTGCGCAGGCCATAGGCCATGTTTTCATAGACGCTGAAGTGCGGATAGAGCGCGTAGTTCTGGAACACCATGGCGATGTCGCGGTCAGCCGGTTCGATGTCGTTGACGACGCGTGCACCGATCCGGCACTCACCGGAGGTGATGGTTTCGAGCCCAGCCACCATGCGCAGCAGCGTGGACTTGCCGCAGCCAGATGGGCCGACCAGCACGCAAAATCCGCCATCAGGGATGTCGATGGAGACGCCCTTCACGGCCTCGACATTGCCCGGATAGACCTTGCGGACGTTGGTAATGCTGACTTCAGCCATCTCAGTTCACTTTTCCTGATCCACGAGGCCCTTGACGAACAGGCGCTGCATGAGAATGACGACGGCCACCGGCGGCAGCATGGCCAGCACGGCGGTGGTCATGGCGAGCTGCCATTCGGTCAGGGCGTCCGCCGTCACGATCATCTTCTTGATGCCGATCACGATGGTCTGCATCGAGTCCTTTGTGGTGATCAGGAGCGGCCAGAGATACTGGTTCCAGCCATAGATGAACTGGATCACGAACAGCGCCGCCACCGTTGTCATCGAGAGCGGCAGCACGGTGTCCTTGAAGAAGCGGAACGGCCCGGCCCCGTCGATCTTCGAGGCCTCCAGCAGTTCATCCGGAATGGTCATGAAGAACTGGCGGAACAACAGTGTACCGGTGGCAGACGCGATCAGCGGCACGGCAAGGCCCTGATAGGTATCAAGGAAGCCGATGTCGGCTACGACCTTGAAGGTCGGGAAGATGCGAACCTCGACAGGCAGCATCAGGGTCAGGAAGATCAGCCAGAAGGCCGCCATCCGGAAGGGAAAGCGGTAGTACACGACCGCGTAGGCCGACAGCACCGAGATGAAGATCTTGCCGACCGCGATCGCCATGGCCATGACGAACGAGTTGATCATCATGTTGATCACCGGCTCGCGCGTGGTGCCGGAGGTGCCGATGAACAGCGTGCGGTAATAGTTCTCCGCGAAAAATGGGCCGGGATAAAGCGGCATCTGCCCGTTGATGATGGTGCTCGCATCCCATGTCGAAGCGACGAATGTGAGATAGACCGGGAACGCGACGATCAACACGCCGAGCGACAGCACAAAGTAGGCGAGCCGGTCGCCGAAGGTGCGGTTCTCAACCATTGACTGGAAGCCGCATCAATAGGTGACCTTGCGCTCGATGTATTTGAACTGCACGGCGGTGAGCGCCACGACGATGAACAGCAGGATGACCGATTGCGCCGCCGAGCCGCCAAGATCAGCCCCGCCCTTGCCGTCGGAGTAGACCTTGTAGACCAGCGTTTCGGTGGCCTTGGAAGGCCCCCCTCCGGTGATGGTGTCGATGATGCCGAAGGTGTCGAAGAAGACGTAGACGACATTGACCACGAGCAGGAAGAACGTGGTGGGCGAAAGCAGCGGAAACACGATGGTCCAGAAGCGCCGCCATGGTCGCGCGCCGTCGATGGTGGCAGCTTCGATGACGCTTTTGGGGATGGACTGAAGGCCTGCCAGGAAAAACAGGAAATTGTAACTGATCTGCTTCCAGACTGCGGCCATCACGACAAGGCTCATGGCCTGGTTGCCATTGAGTAATGGGTTCCAGTCATATCCCATCTCGCGCAGGCCCTTGGCCATGATGCCGAGCGACGGGTTGAACATGAACATCCAGAGCACGCCGGCGATGGCGGGCGCCACCGCGTAGGGCCAGATCAGCAAGGTGGTGTAGATCTGGTAGCCCTTGATCTGCCGATCAGCCATCACGGCGAGAAGCAGCGCAATCGACAGCGAGAACGATGTCACCAACGTCGAGAAGATCAGCGTGTTCCAAAGCGCCTTGTAATAGTCAGGCTTCGAGAACAGCTCCTTGTAGTTCTCGAACCAGACAAACTCGGTCGAGGTGCCGAAGGCGTCCTGTACGAGGAAAGATTGCCAGACGGCCTGGCTTGCCGGCCAGTAGAAAAACACCAGCGTGATCGCGAGTTGCGGTGCCAGCAGCAAAGCCGGGATCAGATATCCCTTGAATGTGGCTGTCTTGTTCATCGAAAGGCGCAATCGGCAACCGGCGGTCGGCAGTCGGTTCGCACACAACCGGGTTCAGCCGTGACATGGTGTGTCACGACTGCCCATTGTCCACTGCCGACTGCCTTCACATTCACCGAGTCACGGTCCGTTCGAACTGGCGCAGCACGGCGTTGGCACGTTCCGTTGCTGCATCGAGTGCAGCCTTCGGAGCCTTCTGACCATTCAGTGCGGCTTCGATTTCCTCGGACCAGATGTCACGGATCTGGACAAGGTTGCCGAAGCGCAGGCCGCGTGAGTTCTCGGTCGGCGGCTTGTTGTTGAGCTGCAGCAGCGGCGTCTCAAGGAACGGCTTATCCTTGTAGAAGCCCGAATCCTTGACCTTGGCGTAGGCAGCCTTGGTGATCGGCAGGTAGCCGCTCTCGGTATGCAGCTTCACCTGGCGGTCTACATCCGACAGGAAGGTGAAGAACTTGGCGATGCCCTTGTATTCTGGTGCCGACTTGCCGCCCATCACCCAGAGCGATGCTCCGCCGATGATCGAATTCTGGGGAGCCCCTGCCACATCGGGATAATACGGCATCACCGTGTTGGCCCACTCGAACTTGGCATTGGCGCGAACGTTGCCGAAGAAGGCTGACGAGGTCAGGAAGATCGGGCATTCACCGGAAGTGAAGCGTCCTTCGCCGGTATTGGTGCGGCCCGAATAGGAGAACACACCTTCCTTTTGCAGGTCGACGAGGTTTGTCAGATGCTTGACGAACAGCGGGCTGTTGGTCTGGAACACGGTATCAAAGCCATCCATGCCGTTGGCCTTCGTGCCGATCGGCGTGTTGTGCCAGGCGCCAAGCTGCTCGACGTTCAGCCAAGTGATCCAGGCGGTCGAGAAACCGCACTTGTCCCAGCCAGCGGCTTTCAGCTTGCGAGCGGCATCGAACACTTCAGGCCAGGTCTTTGGTGGCACATCGGCATTGAGGCCAGCCTTCTTGAAGGCGTCCTTGTTGTACCACATCACGGCCGATGACGAATTGAACGGAAAGGACAGCATCTCGCCCTTCACGGTCGAGTAGTAGCCGGTGATAGCGGGCAGATACGACTGTGGATCGAAAGCTTCCCCGGCTTCCTTCATCATGTCCTGGACGGGTTTAACCGCACCCTTGGCACCCATCATTGTGGCGGTGCCGACTTCGAACACCTGCATGATGTGCGGTGCCTGGCCGGCGCGGAAAGCGGCGATGCCGGCATTCAGCGTGTCGGCGTAGGAGCCCTTGTAGGCTGGAACGACCTTGTAGTCCTTCTGTGCGGCGTTGAATTCCTCGGCCAACTTGACGATGACGTCGTTGTTGGCACCTGTCATAGCATGCCACCATTGAATTTCGGTCTGCGCTGACGCAGCCGTGGCCGACAATGCGAACGCGGACGCTGCCGCCAGATAGCGAAATTTGGTCATGACACCTCCTTGCGGCACCGCGATCGGCACCTTGTCATTGGTTGATGAAATGCTATCACGAAAGAGGGGTGACATTTCAATGACAGATTGATGACGCAGACGCTTTGTTGCGTCCAGTCATCGTCTTTGCCGACGTTGAGGCTCTGCTTGCAACTTCTGTCCGGATCAGCATGGTTGATACCTCAGACCCGAAGCCATTCTCGCAGGACCACATGCCCATGCTTGAACTCAGCACAGCCACAGCCCTTCCCCTCGACGGGCTCACAGGGGCACTTGTCGGGCGCGTCTGGCATCCGGGCACTGGCGGCCCCTGTGTGGTCGCCCTTCGTTCGGAAGGTGTTGTCGACATCACGGCCACCTGGCCGACGGTGCGCGACCTGGCCGAGAGCGCCGATCCTGCATCTGACCTTGCTGCCGCGATCGGCCCGGTGATCGGCCAGCTTGGTGACATTCTGGCCAACACGTTCCCGGACACGCGCGACAGCAACAAGCCATGGCTGCTGGCACCGATCGACCTGCAGGCCATCAAGGCCGCAGGCGTCACCTTCGCCGTCTCGATGCTGGAGCGGGTGATCGAGGAGAAGGCACGCGGCAATCCGTCGGCGGCGGCCACCATCCGTGGCGAGATCGAGCGGCTGATTGGCAACGATCTGTCGAAGCTGAAACCTGGCTCACCCGAGGCGATGCACCTCAAGCAGGTGCTGATCGCGCAAGGTGCGTGGAGCCAGTACCTTGAAGTCGGCATCGGGCCTGACGCCGAAATCTTCACCAAGGCCCCAGTCATGGCCGCGGTCGGCACCGGCATGGATGCGGGCCTGCATCCGGTCTCGACCTGGAACAACCCTGAGCCCGAGGTGGTGCTGGTGGTGGCGTCCGATGGCCGCATCGTTGGCGCGACACTGGGCAACGACGTCAACCTGCGCGATGTGGAGGGCCGTTCGGCGCTGCTGCTCGGCAAGGCCAAGGACAACAACGCCAGTGCCGCCGTCGGCCCGTTCGTGCGCCTGTTCGACAAGACCTTCTCGCTTGATGATGTGCGCAGCACGGTGGTGTCGCTCAATGTCACCGGCGAAGATGGCTTTGTACTGGAGGGCTCGTCTTCGCTCGCACAGATCAGCCGTGACCCTGCCGACCTGGCGCGCCAGATGATCGGCCTGCACCACCAGTATCCTGATGGTGCGGTGCTCTATCTTGGCACCATGTTCGCGCCTGTAAAGGACCGCGACACAGCCGGGAGTGGCTTCACCCACAAGCTCGGCGACATCGTCACCATCTCCGCTCCCAAGCTCGGCAGCCTCGTCAACCGCATGCGCCACTCGACCGAATGCGCGCCATGGACCTACGGCGCGAGCCACCTGTTGCGGCATCTCGCAAAGCGCGGGGTGCTGTGAGCCGGGTTCTGGTCATCGGCGAGGCAATTTCCGATTTCCTGCCGCGCGATCGCCATGCCCTCAGCTTCGATTGCGTACTGGGGGGCTCTGGTTTCAACACCACGCTGGCCTTGACGCGGTTGGGGCTCGCTCCGCACTATGTTGCTGCGCTTTCCAAAGACGCGCTCGGCCAGCGCTTCAAGGCTGCTCTGTTGTTGGAGAGCGCTGACATCTCAGGGCTGAAAGCCAGTGACAAGCCGATGCCGGTCGCCATCGTCAGCCCGGTTGCCGCAAGCCACGGTGCGATGTTCGCGTTGCATCTGGCGGGCACCGCCCATGAGGACGAAGCTGATTGGCCGAAAGTTCTGCCGCCCGGCTTTGCCCATGTGCATGCGGCTTCGTTCGCCGCAACGGTCGGCCCTGCTGCCCATGCGAGCCTCGCGCTGCTGGCCGATGGCAAGGCGAGAGGCACATCAAGTTACGATCCGAACATCCGCGCCGCGTGCCTGCCGCCGCACCGCGAGGCGGTTCGGCTGATCGAGGAGCGGGTGGCCGCATCCACCATCGCCAAGGCCAGTATCGAAGACCTTGGTTGGCTCTATCCGGGACTGCCGCCGGATCAGGTGTTGCAGCGCTGGCTTGTGTTGGGTGCGGGCATCGCGATTGTCACCCGTGGCGAACGTGGTGCGCTGGCTGTGACGGCTGACGGTTTCGCCGAAGCGCCGGCGGAGCCTGTCGCCGTCATCGACACGGTCGGTGCCGGCGACACGTTCACGGCGGGCTTTCTCGCTGCGATGGCGTCTGATGGCGCGCTCGGCATGCCGGGCTTCCGCGCCGATCAGGAGCAGCTTTCGCGCTGGCTCAGCTTCGCGAACCGCGCCGCCGCTATCACCTGCGCGCGTCCCGGCTGCGATCCGCCGACATTGGCAGAGCTTGGCTAAGCTTCCGGCAGTCTGTCCATGAAGATCACGTCCGTGGCGTCAGGCTTGCCGCCCGCTGCGGTGACCATGGCGTGCACCTGTCCGCGATGATGTGTCTGGTGGTTGAAGAAATGCGTCACCAGCATCCAGTTGGGCCGCGTCACGTCTTTGCCTTGGGAGCCCGAGTACCATGTAGTCCTGTCAGCAAGCCAAGCTTCACTGACCCGTCCGGCCCAAGCGATGATGATCGCGTCTAGTTTGGTACGGGCGTCAACCATCTGAGGCCATACGGCATAGAGCGCTGCCGAGTCCGCGATGCTGCCGGGCGGCTTCTCAAGGCCATCGAAGCGGTGCATCCAGCTGCTGTCACCCCACATCAGGTGGCTGAGTGTGCCGTGGATCGAACCGAAGAACGCCCCGCGCGCCTGCTGCCGCGCAGCGTCGCCCAGCGCCTCTGCTTCGCGATACAGGCTATCGTTCTGCCAGCGGTTGTAGTGCGCCATGAGGCGGGTATGGTCTATGCTGATCATAGGGCATTCCTCAAATTACGTTCGCTTCCAAGAGCGGCCGGTTATCGACAATTCGTTCGTGGCCGAGATCGGAAAGATCGAGCGTGGTGTATCGCCCGTGTGCAATCCATTCCGCAATGCCTCGACCGACAGCAGGCGATTGCTGCAGGCCATGGCCCGAGAAGCCGTTGGCCAACAACAGGTTCGGCACGGCATGAGCAGGCCCGACAATGGCGTTGGCATCGAGCATGTTCATGTCATAAGGGCCGGCCCAGGCTTGGCCCGGCCTGATAGCCTCGAAGGCCGGTACGCGCGCCGCCAGAGCTGGCCAGACTATCTCCTCGAAGAAGGTCCAGTCGACATCGGCAACGCCTGCGTCTGCCTCGTCCCAGTCTGGATCATCGTCGGGTGGCGGCGATGCCCCGCAGATGAACATCTGGCCTTGCGCCGTGTGATGGCCTTCAGGGCGGCAATAAACTCCGCTGGTGTCGATCAGCAACGGGCAATCGGACACCTCGCCCTTGCAGGTGAAGGTGAAGACGTAGCGCTTTTTTGGCATCACCGGGATGATAACGCCCGCCGTTGCGGCTAGCCGCGCCCCGTTCGAGCCAGCGGCATTGACAGCAAATCCACAGGGAATGCGGCGGCCGTCGCTGAGCAGCACGCCACTGACGCGGTTGTCCGCCAGCTCATAGGACGCGACCTCGCCGTTGATATAAGTGGCACCCAGCACGATGGCCTTCTTGCGAAACGCTTGCAGCAGCCCCCAGCCATCGAACCAACCTTCTCCAGAGGTGCCGAAGTTGCCACACGCGACATCATCGAGGTTTAGCCACGGGAAGCGCGCTGCCAACGCGGACGTCTCCAGAAGCGCGATGTCCGCTCCTTCCGCCCGCTGAAGGGCATTGAGGTGGCGCAGCATGCCGGCTCCCGCTTCACTCGCGAGATAGAGATAGCCGCCTTCCTTCAGGCCGATCTCGGGCACGTCGTCATCAGTTGCGAGGTGCCGCCCGATCTCGCGCAGGAAGGCGATACCATGCAGCGAGATGCGGATGTTGACCACGCTGGAGAATTGCTGCCGGATCGATGCGGCGGACAGGGCCGACGCCGAGAGTTTGTAAGACGGGTCCTTCTCGATCACCACCACGCGGCCTTTGAAGGCAGGGTCGGTCATCAGATGATACGCCACTGACGAGCCGATGGCAGCACCGCCCACGATTACCACATCTGCCGACACATCATTCATGGTCTGACCATGCAATCTTGCAGGTGGCACACGCAAGATGCGAGATCACGCACTGCAATGAGCTTTTCGCATGCCGCCGCGCAGATTTGCCGGTTGCTTGCAGCTGTTCTGCGGCCCATGTAGCGCAGAAGATCGAAGGAGACGAGCCATGGCCACCCCTGTTCGCGACCAAGCGCTGGCGCTGCTGGTCAAACTTGGTGTTCCCGACAGCGCATTTGCGACGCCGGGGCTTGCCGCCCGCTCACCCATCACCGGTGAGATGGTGGCAACCGTGCGGATCCACAGCCCGGACGAGGCCAGCACCATCATCGCTGCTGCGCATGAGGCTTTCCTGAGCTGGCGGCTGGTACCGGCATCACGCCGTGGCGAACTGGTGCGGCTGCTGGGCGAGGAGTTGCGCGCCGCCAAGGATGACCTTGGGCTTCTGGTCACGCTGGAGGCCGGCAAGATCACCTCCGAAGGCCTTGGCGAAGTGCAGGAGATGATCGACATCTGCGATTTCGCGGTTGGCCTGTCACGCCAGCTCTATGGCCTGACCATCGCCACCGAACGGCCATTTCACCGGATGATGGAGACGTGGCATCCACTTGGCGTTTGCGGCGTGATTTCAGCCTTCAACTTCCCCGTGGCCGTCTGGTCATGGAATGCGGCACTTGCGCTGGTCTGCGGCAATCCGGTGGTGTGGAAGCCATCGGAGAAAACCCCGCTGACGGCGCTGGCCACGCAGGCGATCGTCGAGCGGGCGCTGAAGCGCTTCGGGCCTGATGCGCCTCCTGGCCTGTGCGCGCTGCTGATGGGCAACCGCGATATCGGGGAAGTCATGGTCGATGACCCCCGCGTTGCGGTCGTTTCCGCCACCGGCTCGACCCGCATGGGCCGCGAGGTTGGGCCGCGACTTGCAAAACGTTTTGCCCGCGCCATCCTCGAGCTTGGCGGCAACAACGCGGCCATCGTCGCGCCGAGTGCCGATCTAGGCTTGGCCCTTCGCGGTATCGCGTTTGCCGCCATGGGCACAGCGGGTCAGCGCTGCACAACGCTGCGCCGCTTGTTCGTGCATGACAGCATCTATGACACGCTCGTGCCCCGCCTTGCCAAGGTCTACGGCACGGTGAAAATTGGCGATCCGCGCACGCCCGGCACACTGGTCGGCCCGCTGATTGACAAGGCGGCGTTCGATGGCATGGAGCGCGCACTTGGTGATGCCCGCGCCCATGGCGGCATCATCCATGGCGGTCAGCGTGTTGCCGGTATCGCTGGCGACGAGGCATTCTATCTCGCGCCCGCTTTGGTCGAGATGCCCGTGCAATCTGGCCCGATGCTGCATGAGACCTTTGCGCCGGTTCTCTATGTGACACGCTACAAGACCTTGCCCGAGGCCATCGCCTTGCAGAATGCGGTTGGAGCCGGCCTGTCATCGTCGATTTTCACGCTCGACATGCGCGAGGCCGAAACCTTCATGTCGGCGGCAGGCTCCGATTGCGGCATTGCCAATGTGAACATCGGCCCGTCTGGTGCCGAAATCGGCGGCGCGTTCGGTGGCGAGAAGGAAACCGGCGGCGGGCGCGAGGCAGGGTCGGATGCGTGGAAAGCCTACATGCGCCGCGCCACCAACACGGTGAATTATGGCACGACGCTGCCACTGGCGCAGGGCGTGGTGTTCGATGTCGAGGGCTGAAGCGATGCGCGGGTTGGTGTCATGGTCGGGCTTGACCCGACCACCCCATTCTCGTCTGGGGTTCTCGGTTCGCGGCTTCGCCTTGCCCGAGAATGACGGCCTGGCATCATGCTGACCACCCGCCTCACGGAACGCCTCGGCGTCCGCCACCCGATCATCTCGGCGCCGATGGCATTTGCCGCAGGCGGCGCGCTGGCTGCGGCGGTCAGCCATGCGGGTGGCCTCGGTCTGATCGGCGGCGGCTATGGAGACGCTGACTGGCTGACGCGCGAGTTCATGGCGGCCGGCAATGCAAAGATTGGTTGCGGCTTCATCACCTGGTCCATGGCCAAGAACCCGCCACTGCTGACGCAAGCACTGGCGCATGCGCCTGCCGCGATGATGCTGTCGTTTGGCGATCCACGCCCCCATGCCGCCGAGATCAGGGCTGCGGGCAGCCTTCTCATCTGCCAGGTGCAGACATTGCGCCATGCGCATGAGGCGCTGGAGGCAGGCGCAGACATCATTGTTGCCCAGGGCACGGAAGCGGGCGGCCACGGGGCCAATCGCGCGACGATGACACTGGTGCCCGAGATTGGCGATCTTCTTGCAAGGCAGTCGCCCGACACGCTGCTGGTCGCGGCAGGCGGCATCGCCGATGGCTGTGGTTTGGCCGCTGCGTTGGCGCTTGGCGCAGATGGCGTGCTGATGGGCTCGCGCTTCTGGGCCTCGAGCGAAGCCCTCACCCATCCAAACCATATGGGCGCGGCGCTTGGCGCGGACGGTGACAGCACCATCCGCCAACGCGCCACCGATATCGCGCGCGGGTATGATTGGCCGCCTGAGTTCACCGCCCGCGTCCTCAACAATCGCTTCGTGCAGGACTGGGAACACCGTCCCGACGAGCATCGCGCCTTGGCGGAAAGTCGCCGCATGGCCTACCAGGCCAAGGTCGCGGCCGGCGACCCGGACGACGTCGGCGTCTGGGTTGGCGAAGCAACTGGCCTCATCAACGACATTCTGCCCGCTGCTGCGATCATCGAGCGCACCGTTGCGGAGGCCGAAGCCACCATCGCCCGGCTTGGAAGCCTGCGTATTGCGGGCTAAGGATAACGCCGACCGTTTTTCGGAGGACACCCCATGAGTGCTGTTCCACAGGCCAAGGCCGCCAAAGCCCCCAAGGCTGTCTACAACTGGGAAGACCCGTTCCTGCTGGAAGACCAGCTTTCCGAGGAAGAGCGCATGATCCGCGATGCGGCGCGCGCCTTCTCCCAGGATGTGCTGATGCCACGCGTGGTCGACGCCTACATGAACGAGACGGCAGCGCCTGAACTGTTCCGCCTCATGGGCGCACAAGGCCTGCTTGGTGTCACCTTGCCGGAGGAATATGGCGGTTCGGGTGCGTCCTATGTGGCGTATGGCCTGGTGGCCCGCGAGGTCGAGCGCGTTGACTCCGGCTACCGCTCCATGATGAGCGTGCAATCCTCGCTCGTGATGTATCCGATCTACGCTTATGGCGACGAGATCCAGCGCAAGAAGTACCTGCCAAAGCTTGCCAGCGGCGAGTTCATCGGGTGCTTCGGCCTGACCGAGCCTGATGCCGGTTCCGATCCCGGCGGCATGAAGACCCGCGCCACGAAGGTTGATGGCGGCTATGTGCTCAACGGCGCGAAAATGTGGATCTCGAACTCGCCCTTCGCCGATGTCTTCGTGGTCTGGGCCAAATCCTCTGCCCATGGCGACGAAATCAGGGGCTTCATCCTTGAAAAAGGCATGAAGGGCCTTTCGGCTCCCAAGATCGGCGGCAAGCTCTCGTTGCGCGCCTCCACCACCGGCGAAATCGTCATGGACAACGTGTTCGTGTCTGAAAGCCAGCTTCTGCCGAATGTCTCTGGCCTCAAGGGTCCATTCGGCTGCCTCAATCGCGCGCGCTACGGCATTTCCTGGGGCGTGATGGGCGCTGCCGAGGCATGCATGGCGCAGGCACGGCAATATGGCCTGGACCGCCACCAGTTTGGCAAGCCACTGGCCCAGACCCAGCTATTCCAGAAGAAGCTGGCAGACATGGCAACCGAAATCGCGCTTGGGCTGCAAGGCTCGCTTCGGGTTGGTCGCATGTTCGACGAGGGCAAGCTGGCACCAGAAGTCATCTCGATCGTCAAGCGCAACAATTGCGGCAAGGCACTCGACATCGCGCGGCAAGCCCGCGACATGCACGGCGGCAACGGCATCCAGATCGAGTATCACGTGATGCGCCACGCCGCGAACCTCGAGACTGTGAACACCTACGAGGGCACGCATGATGTGCACGCGCTCATCCTTGGCCGTGCCATAACCGGGCTTCAGGCTTTCTTCTGATGCCACTTGCCAGTGATGCGAGGTTGTCGCCGCCTCTTGTCGATCTTCGGAGCTGTTCGGTCAGTTCCGTACTGGCCCTCAACAATGCCCATCAGATCGAGACATCGGCGCTCGATGCTGCCAGCTATGCCCGCCTGCTTGATGCAGCGGGCTTCGCCAGTGCGGTCGGCAGCCGTCCCGACGCGTTCCTGATCGCGTTCAATGAGGCCTCGGTCCACGACAATGACAACCTCGCCTGGTTCAGGCAACGCCACGAACGCTTCGTCTACGTGGACCGCATCATTGTCGCGGAACATGCACGCGGTCTTGGTCTGGCCCGGGCCTTGTACGCCGCTTTGGTCGACCATGCGCGGGGCGAGGGTCGCCTCATCGTTGGCTGCGAGATCAATGTCACACCGCCAAATCCTGGCTCTGATGCCCTGCATCAATCTCTCGGGTTTGCGGAGATCGGGCGGCGCGAGCTTTCCGATGACAAGGTCATCCGCTACATGCGGCTCGACCTCGGATGATGCGGGCCATGAGGTCAGGCCTGCTTTATGGGGCAATTGTCTTCGCGTTTGCCTTCGTTCTGGGGACGCTTCGGGAGCTGTGGCTCGGCCCGATCTTCGGGCGAGAGGCGGTGGTGCTGGTCGAAGGGCCGGCGATCCTGCTGGCGGCGTGGTTTGTGGCCTGGTGGCTCATCCGCGGTCACGGCGTGGCAGCGCTGGTGGACCAGCGGCTCGTGATGGGCCTGGTCGCCTTCGCGCTGCTGATGCTTGGCGAAGCCGCCGTCGCGGTACTTGGATTTGGCCGGACGCTCGCCATGCATCTTTCGTCTTACGCGACCGCCCAAGGCGTGCTTGAATTGATGCCACAGGTCGCTTTTGCCCTGTTCCCGCTGCTGCATCTTGTCCGCGAGAGGGTCACCCCATGACAACCGCTCCCATCCGCAGCGTGTTGGCCGGTGTTTCCGGTTGGGTCGGAAAGGCGCTGGTCGCCGCCATCCACGCCGCGCCTGACCTGCAACTGGTCGCCGCCGTGTCGCGCAAGGCCGCGGGCAAGGATGCAGGCGATGTCGCCGGCATCGGCACCTTGGGTGTGATTGTCAACGGCACTATCGCCGAAGCGTTGGCAGTACCGTCAGACGTGCTGATCGATTACACCAAGCCCGACGCGGTCAAGCACCATGCGTTGACTGCGCTGGCGCGCGGCCGCCATGTCGTGATCGGCACGTCCGGGCTGACGGCCGCCGAATATGACAAGATCAACGTGGCAGCGGAGACAGCCGGAAAGGGCGTGCTGGCCGCCGGCAACTTTTCGATCACGGCCACATTGTTGAGGCGGTTTGCGCTCGAAGCTGCAAAGTATGTGCCCGATGTCGAAGTCATCGACTATGCTTCCGCTATGAAGCCCGACACGCCGTCCGGTACTGGCCGCGAGCTTGGCGAGATGCTGGCAAGGGTGCGTATGGCGGGAACCTCAAAACCTGTCTCGGAGCTCGGAGGAGCTCGCGAAACGCGCGGCGCGGCTCTGGGCGAGCCAATATCGGTTCAGGTGCATTCAGTCCGGATGCCATCATTCGTCCTTGCCTGCGAAGCGATCTTTGGCGCACCCGACGAGCGACTGGT